>NZ_JAEMGT010000098.1:0-1790 GCF_017655185.1 Rahnella sp. ChDrAdgB13
CAAATAAACCGCTGTCGTGGGCGACAGCTTTTCGCTCGCTGGGGCGGCGAAATTTATTCGGCTCCCCCCGGCCGGCAAAATCCGCGTGGGCGCGGCTGTTTGCCGGTGAGGCGCGGTGCCTGAACTATTTTCGCTCCTTAACCCGCGAAAATAATTCTGTCCGCTGCCTCATTTTTACGGCCCGCATTTCTTCACGCCTTAATTCGCGAAAAATGTGCTGGGCCGTAAAAACCGGAAAACCACCACGCCTTAAGCCTGATTCGGCTGAAATATTTTGCCGCTATAGGGGACCTGCGAATAAAATTAATACAGGGATTAATAGTGGCTCTCGCGGATTTCCCTGATGATGTCAGAATAACACTGACGACTTTCTTTAATGCTGGTTTCATCCAGCGTAAACCCTCGCCGGTTGGCTTCCTCTGTCAGCGTTATTCTGTCAGTGGGGTTCAGCGTTTGCAGTAATTGCAATAACAGGCATATAATCCGGTAGTGATAAATTTCATAATAAAGGCCGCATCCACGCATCGCCTCATTTTCAATGTGCTCAATAACACAGGCTGCGCGCATGGAATCCCCGCGCTGATGTGTCCAGGGATGCTGAATAAAACCCGGTTTCGTCATAAAGATAACCTCCGTTAATTAACCACGCATGCGGCCAAATTTACTGATAATCTGGCTGATAATGGTCGGGTCTGCCGAATTACATTCGAGTAAGAACGATTTTCTGGCATCGGCAGTATGCTCCGGCAGAAAACCGTGCTTGTTATTTTTCACGATATTAAAGAATGCACGTTCGGCCGAATGGCATTCATTGCCGCCGCCGTTCCCGGTGGCTTTACCGTACATGCATAACACCACTTCACAGGCGTCAGCGGCCATGACGGAAGTTGAATATGACGCCATAATGCAGAGCAATAATGCGGAGGATATTGCTTTTTTCATTTCGGTCACCTTCATATTTAAACGAGGGTAGCGTATTTGGATATGTTATTTATTGGAGTCCTTTTCTGAATACACCTCTCATGTCTTTGAGATGAAGGGGTTTAAAATAAACATCACTCATGCGGCGTATGTCACCGTGAATATCAATGCTGACGATCACATCAATGCTCTTAAGCACCTTGCGTAACAGCACGTCGAAAGGCATGTTCCGGCAGTCGGGATTTTCATAGCAGCGGTCAATGAGCCCTTCAATACATTCTTCCGGGCTGCCCGCATGCAGGGAGGTCATTAATCCCTCATGCCCGGAACCGACGATTTTCAGTGCATCCCAGGCTTCCCGACCGCGAATTTCAGCCAGTAATATCCGGTCAGGGTTCATACGATAATTGGCGCGTATCAGTCTGCCGGGCGTGACAATGGCATTATCCCCGGCATCCGCCGGATAAAAGAGATGGACATAGTTGGTGTGGTGATAGAACCGGATTTCTGGGTTGTCCTCGATGGTGGTCAGCCTGAGGTGCCGGGGAATAGAGTGCAGCAGCGTTTTCATATAGGTGGTTTTACCGGAGCCCGTTTCACCGACGATAAAAATCGTCTTGCCGTATTCCACCGCTTTTTCCATAAAGCGGGAAATATCCCCACCTTGATAATAGCGGGTCAGTTCAACATCTTTGCCTTCCGTTCGCTCCAGACCGCTGACCCGGTTATAAAATCCCGCATCAATCCATGACTGATGCGTTTTCTGCCCGAATGAGGGCTTGCGCAACGTAATGGATACGGTATTGCGCTCACAGGCCGGGGGAATAATGGCCTGAATGCGCTCGCCTGATTCAAGCGTGGCGGAAAGG
>NZ_JAEMGT010000099.1:0-23232 GCF_017655185.1 Rahnella sp. ChDrAdgB13
TGGCTCCTCTGACTGGGATCGCCTTCGCCAGTAACTGGCTAATAAACAAGCTAAACCTGAATTCCCTTTCTGTCAAGACCACCCTAATGACCACCAATAGTTGCGGATTCCATAAATCTGGTATGAGCGTCTCGCAGCATGGGTGAACATTACTATTTTACTCTCTAAAAATGAAGCGTAGTTAGAGGTAACGTCGAAGGCGTTTATCCTATGTGAAACTGTGTGCAAAGAGGTTTAACTGTCGGCTGAGTGCCAAAAGCAGACATTGATAACATTGAGATATGTTAATTTATGGGGAGCAAGTCAACGCTGTAAACCTGTCACCAAATTAATGATGCACAAAGGCCCATTGGATCGGGTACATTCAGCAGAACCAACACCATGTAGCTGATGCGATTCGTTAATTCAACACTCTCAATGGCTGAGGAGTTAAATCGAGCTAAATCAAGAACCTATGTTGTCTTTTAGACCATCAAACAAGAACAGACTGCTAGATGTGAAATGATAATAACGCCGGAAAATTAACCATTGTGCTTCTTTAATCTTGCGACCCCTTACTAGCGCAGAAAGCACTTATTCGACACACAAGCATTATGATGGAGGTTGCATTGATCATTCCTCTTCAAAAACAAACCGAGGGTGGAAAGCTGTACACACGCATTCCTGAGATTGAAGCCAGGTTGACAGAATTAGTAACCCTCACGGATGAAAATCTGATTCAGTTGTGTAAGCAGAGCAATACACATCCGCAATATGTGCCCAGTGAATGTCTTCTTTACTTCGTCCGGCGCAGCGCATTGACTAACCAAACTCTTTTTGATCCCCTCTTCAGGATCCTCTCAGAACGCATTTTCAGGAAGCTTCCTCGATCCGCTAATCCTGGTGGAAGTTCTGTATCAATGCTGAACAGCGACATTCAGGAGAGCGTTTTTGACCGTTTTGTTGAAATGCTCATGCTCGATAAAGCGGGTTATGATGCACGACTGGACATGTTTGAAATCCGTTTTGACAAAGCCGTTTTAAGTCTAAAAAACGATGCCCTGCAGAAGTCTTATCGGTCTGAGAAAAGAAATACTGAACTGGAGTACGATGATTCAGAGGACATTACTTCAGAGGTTGAAACTGCTTCTGAAGGTTTTAATCCTTTTGAACAAACAGATTTCAATCATTTTCATTACCGTCGTGAGCTTGATGCGGCGATTGAGACTTTACCCGATCTACAGAAGCGAATCATTGAGATGATCCGATTAGATTTTCCAATAGACTCCATCGACCCTCAAGAGATGACAATTTCCAAGGCTCTTAACAAGTCTGAAAAAACCATCCATAATCAGAAAAACAGGGCGTTTGCACGTCTGAAAAAATTGCTTGAAGGGGGCATATGATGACCGGACTTTCACCTCAGGCATCCCTGGAAGAGGTGCTGGAGTCATTTTCCATAGAGCATGATGTGGGAAAAGCGACTCTGCAAAAGTACCTCACAGCCTTCCCAGAATTTGCCAATGACCTCATAGATTTATCTCGAGAGATAGCCAGATCATCAATTGAGCATGATGCACCACTCTCTGAGTCCCAGCGCCGCTTAATCAATTCGGCTGTCACTCGCATCCAGACGTCACCGGGGAAAACAACAGGTGACCCCTTCGCCAATATCCCGGCTAAGGAAATGCGTCATCTCGCTAAATCGCTTAATCTCCCCCGGCAGGTTGTTATGGCATTTAAAGAACGAAACGTAATTGCCGAGTCTGTTCCCCGGAAGGTTATGATCAGCTTTGCTGAAAAACTTCAGACAAGCGTTCAGCACCTGTTTACATCCCTCAAACAGCCACACATGGAGGTTGCAGGGAGCTATAAGTCCAACACTAAACCGGGTGATGCAGAAAAGATTACTTTTGAACAACTGCTGCGGGATGCTGACTGGCCTGAGGACGATATCGGTCACTTAATGGAAGAGGATTGATAACGTGCAAGCCGTGGAACTGGCTCGCAAGGCCGCTGCTGCTCTACATGACCAAGCCGTTGCTTCAGGACATAATCCATGGGCACCCTATGAGTTTGCTGTTGCAGAAGCAAAACGGCGAGGCCTTGATGTGGAGAGAACCAGTAAAGGATCGCCTAATCTGAGGGGCGCACGGGCTCGCTTTATTCCAGAGGAGATGTTTATCCTCCACGAAAAATGTGCAACTCTTTTTGAACAGGCATTCCTCGTCGCTCATGAAATTGGTCATGCTGAACTTGGAGATGATGTCGAAGAGGATGAGACGAGCTATACGATAGATCCCACCAGGACATCGGAATCCTCGCCTCTGGGAGTTGAACGAGTCGTTGATTACAGCCGCAGACAGCGAAGAGAGGTCCAGATGGATCTATTTGCGCGCGAGTTTTTGCTGCCGAGGCATTTTGTCAGCACGCTTTATCTGGAAGGCCAAAGTGCTTCAAGTATTGCCGAAAGGCTTGGCGCGCCGTTTGACGTCGTTGCCCTGCAACTTTTTGACGCACTACTGTTGCCCCCGACATTGCCTGAAAATCAAAAGCCAGCAATTGAATTTCCCCTAAACGATGAACAGGCAGAAGCCGCTGCTCATCGTTGCGCTGCCTTTCTGCTTGAAGCCGGACCCGGCACAGGAAAAACACAGACATTGGTAGGCCGTGTTAAAGGACTGCTTAATGAAGGGGTTGATCCCCGTAAAATTCTCCTGCTGACTTTTTCAAATAAAGCCGCTGGAGAAATGGCTGAAAGGATTGCGCGAGTTGATAGCGCTGCTGCGGCTGCGATGTGGATCGGTACCTTCCACTCATTCGGCCTCGATTTGGTTCGCCGGTTTCACGATAAGCTGAATCTGCCGCAAGCTCCCCGAATGCTGGACCGTACAGAAGCAGTAGAACTGCTGGAGCATGAGTTCCCTAAATTAGGCTTGGTTCATTACCGCAATCTTTATGATCCAAGCCGAATTATCGCTGACTTTCTCACCGGCATATCACGCGCTAAAGATGAGGTAGTCGATGCAAGCACTTACCTTGGACTGGCGCAGGCCATGCGCGATAGCGCTGTTGAGACTGATGCCATCCTTGAAGCAGAGAAAGCGATTGAAGTCGCCAGGGTGTACGCAGCTTATGAAAGCCTCAAGCAACAGTCTGAATGTATAGACTTTGGGGACCTGGTTTCACTACCTGTAAAGCTGCTTGAAGAAAATGAAGCTATTCGCTCTCATATTCAGTCTACCTATGAACATGTTTTGGTGGACGAATACCAGGACGTCAACCACAGCAGCGTGCGACTGCTGAAAGCCATATGTGGTGAGGGTGAGAACCTGTGGGCAGTTGGGGATGCTAAGCAGTCAATCTATCGTTTCAGAGGTGCCTCTTCATTTAACATGACGCGCTTTGGAAATGAAGATTTTCCAGGCGGGATGCGATATCGGTTAAAAACGAACTATCGATCGGTACCTGAAATAGTTTCAGCATTTTCGAGATTTGCGGTGGGCATGGCTGTGGGGGATGCTGAAAGCGGGCTACACCCGAACCGGGAGAGTAATGCCTGCAAACCCGAGCTTCGCTTTGTGGGACAAGGCGTCCAGCAGTCACCTGCTCTTGCAGACGCGATACAGGAAATGCTGGATGCCGGATATCCATATCGTGATCAGGCCGTTCTCTGCACAGGCAATGAAAAACTCTCAGAAATCGGGCAACAGCTCGAGCGCTTAGGCATCCCTGTTCTGTTCCTAGGCAGTGTTTTCGAGCGTCCCGAGATTAAGGATTGCCTGTCGCTGCTTTCCCTTTTGGTGGATCGCCGCGCAATGGGCCTGGTGCGAATGGCTTGCCTGCCAGAATTTACAATGTCGCTGGAAGATGTCGGCAATATACTTGCCTGCCTGCGTGAACAAGATGACAGAGGGGACTGGAGAGAAAAAACAGATCAGTTCCAAATCTCTGAGAATGGCCATGCGGTCATAAAGCGACTGATTAAAGCACTGGATGGTTATAACGGAGCGACTTCACCCTGGACTGTGCTGGCAACTGTGCTTTTAGACAGGACACGCATAGTCGCCCGCATGGCAATGTCTCCAGCTAGCAGTGACCGCTCCCAATGTATTGCAACCTGGCAGTTACTTAATTTCTTGCGAGTCCAGCCCTCAACTGGCGAAGGATTATTTATCACCCGCACATTAGATCGCATCCGTCGTTTAGTCCGACTCGGGGACGATCGTGACCTCCGGCAACTCCCGGTAGCAGCACAAAGCATTGACGCTGTTCGCCTCATGACCATTCATGGTGCGAAAGGGCTGGAATTTCCTGTAGTTCATATACCAGGCATGAATGCAGATACCTTACCTGGTTTTACACAAAAGCAACCCTGCCCGCCACCCGATGGAATGATCGCCGGTAGAAAGTTTAATAACAAAGAGCAGCTCAGTCAGGAGCACAAGGCGGAGAGAGAATGCTTATTCTACGTTGCATTGTCGAGAGCGAAGGAACAGCTATTTCTCTATGCTGCACTGCGAAACGCTGCAGGTAGTGCACGAAGGAAATCCGAGTATCTGGACCGTATTGAGCTTGATCTGGTTCAAATGAACACAGAACCCCATCATCCGGTCATTGAGCCCCCCGAATCGTTACCAATAGACTGGGCTGTGGATGGAGACCTCAAGCTCAGTGGCGATCAGGTATCACTCTATGAGTCATGTCCGCGACGATTCTTCTATACTCACGTCCTTCAGATTGGGGGAAGGCGGACGCCCACTCCATTCTCAAAAATGCACGATGCTGTCCGAAATGTGTTCAGAGATATGATCGAGGCGGAGTCGACAATATCAACAAATATGGAAGGCAGCGTTGAGCAGGCCCTCGAAGCTGAAGGTCTGGCTGAGCACGGATATGCCCCTGAGTTTAAATCTCTGGCAATAGACATGGTGAGCTATTTCAGTTCAATTCGCGAAGGCCATTCACCTGAAACACCCAGTGTACTCACGATTAAGCTTGGGAATATTCCTGTCACCGTACAACCTGACGATGTGCTGATTCACTCAGATGGCCGACGTACGTTTCGCCGGGTCAGAACCGGACATAAAAGAGATAAAGAAGAATCGGACCTTAGCGCTGCCGCTTTTGTACTCGCAGCAAGGAGAGCCTTTCCTGACGCGATAGTTGAGTTAGTTCATGTTTCTGATAAGACTGTAACGCCGGTTGAACTGACCACTAAGGTGCTGCATAACCGGCAGGAAAAGCTTCTTGATGCCCTGAACTCTATAGGTCGGGGGGTATTTCCCGCCGAATCATCATCCCGTGTTTGTCCCTCCTGCCCGGCATTTTTCGTCTGCGGATTGACACCGCCAGGCGCGCTTCAAAAAAAATTCTAAAATAATTTACCGCTTTGGTAGCGCTGCATCGATTGAGTATTAGAGCCAGACACCGTCTGGCCAAACTCAAGGACATGCACAAGATGAACAGCCAAAATATTAACAATATCGACGATGTCGGAGAAGCGATTCGCGAAGGCCGCGAACTGCGTCCGGCAAATGCCTACCGCATCCTGTTTGCGCAGGAAAACCTGGATTTTCACGCAATTGAGATCAATGACCCAGTTCCACTGGGGCGTCAGATTCTGATTGCCGCAGGCCTGCGTGTAAATGATGGTTACAGCCTCTTCGCTATTCTTCAGACGGGCGACTTTGAAGATCTGCGACTTGATGAACCTTTCGATTTACGCGGTCGTGGCGCTGAACGGTTCGTGGCCTTCCAGACCGATCGTGATTTCAAACTTACCGTAAACGACAGCCAGGTATCGTGGGGAAAACCTGCAATTTCGGGAGCAGCACTTTATGAGCTGGCAAAACCAGCCGATGGCGATGCTGTATTTATGGTTGTCCGTGGCGGTGATGATCGCCAGATTGAACCGAATGAGGCGGTGGATCTTACGACGCCGGGCATTGAACACTTTGTAACGGCGCCAAAGCGTAAACCAAAGATTGATATCGTCGTTAACGGGCGTGAAGTTCAGGTCAGCGATAGTCATCAAACTTTCGAGCAATTTGTGGCTATCGCATATCCAGGCGAAGCCCCAACTGCAGAGATCGTTTATTCAATCACATATCGTGGAGCGGACTCAAAACCACACAGTGGTGAGTTAGCTGCGGGTGCCTATATCAACGTGAAAAACGGGAGCGTGATCAATGTCGGCCGCACTATTCAATCTTAATAGCGATCTGAAGCGCTTGCGCGAAGAAGGTTATCACGTACAAATTGTGGGTGGCTTTCTGGTCATGCGTGACGTTCCGTACGTTAACGCGCAACGGGAAGTTAAAACCGGCACGCTCATATCGAGTCTTTGCCTGTCTGGAGACGCTACTCAAAAACCGGAACCACACACTATTCACTTTGATGGAGAATTTCCATGCACTTCCCAGGGGGTGCGCATCCAGGCTATTTTTCATCAGAGTGAAGCGGTAAATCTTGGGCATGGACTGTCTGCTCAGCACTTATTCTCCAGTAAGCCTGGGCCTGAAGGTTACAGTGACTATCATCAGAAGATGTCCACCTATGCGACGATCATCTCTGGCCACGCCGCAACCCTCAAACCTGGCGTTAGCCCACGTGTTTTTAAAACCCCTGATGAGGAGGAAGGGGGCGTCTTTAACTATCTTGAAACTGCATCTGATCGGGTCGGGATCGGGGCATTAACTGCACGGCTTGAAGGTCAGCACATTGCCATCATCGGTGTCGGTGGTACAGGTTCCTATATACTGGACCAGATAGCTAAAACACCAGTCAGTGAGATACGTCTCATCGATGGTGATGATTTTCTTCAGCACAACGCTTTTCGCGCCCCCGGCGCCCCGTCGATTAACACTCTCAGGGAAGTGCCGAAGAAAGTGGATTACCTGGCGGGAATTTACGGTCAGATGCACCGTCGTATCGTGACGTATGCAGTACGGATAAGCCAGGATAGTCTTACTCTCTTGGACGGAATTACCTTTGCCTTCCTTTGTATGGACGCAGGAGAGCCAAAACGCTTAGCGATGCAGAAGCTGGAAGACATGGGCGTGTCATTCATAGACGTGGGAATGGGGCTCGAGCTGGTGGACGGATCGCTGGGTGGCATCCTGAGGGTGACGACCAGTACTCCAGAGAAACGAGATCACATTCGCACACGTGTGTCTTTTAAGGAGAGTGGCGCAGAAAACGTTTACGCTTCAAATATTCAAGTCGCCGAGTTAAACATGTTGAATGCGGCACTTGCCGTCATCAAATGGAAGAAACTACTCGGGTTTTATCGTGATCTTGAAAATGAACATAACTGTTCATATACGACTGACGGGAATATGTTACTGAATGGTGACTTACTATGATACGCCATAACCAACTGACCCCGTGTTTCGTGAAAGGGATTCCGCGAGAAATTGAACCAAGTATCCTGTATGTTTCCATGGAGTATGGCACAGTGATTCACAATTGCTGTTGTGGTTGCGGGCATGAGGTTGTAACGCCTCTGACCCCAACTGACTGGAAGCTGACTTTCGATGGCGAGACCGTGTCGCTGTGGCCATCAGTGGGAAACTGGAATTTACCCTGTCGATCTCACTATGTAATCCAGTGTAACCGCGTACTGAAAGCACCTCCTTGGGATAAAGCCAGAATCGATGCAGAGATGCGTCGAGATAAAGCGGCTAAGAAGCGTTATTACGCGCAGACTAATGCGACGGTAGCATCTGAAGAGCTGAAACAGGAGCCAACTGAGGAGCCGTCTGGGATGAGAACCGAGCCATTATCTCTTTGGAATAAGATAAGGAAGTGGCTGAGTTAGGGCAATGACTTTAACAGTGCTCAAAACTATCAGACCTGAAAATGTAGTGGCACACTGATACTGGCCACCTGATCGGAGGTGATATGCTCACCTCCACAACACGACAGGTGATCAAATGGCTAAACATTTCACGGCTGAATTTAAGCTTGAAGCAGCAAAACTGGTTGTCGACCACGGCTACACATTCGTTAAAGCCGCCGAAGCGGTTAATGTCAGCCATTCCGCGCTGACTCGCTGGGTCAATAAACTCAGACTGGAACGACAAGGGAAAACCCCTGCGGGGCTTCCTCTCACCCCTGAGCAGCTCGAGCTGCGTGAGATGAAGAAAAAAATACAACGCCTTGAAATGGAAAACGAAATATTAAAAAAGGCTACGGCGCTCTTAATGTCGGACTCACTCAACGGTTCACTGTAGTCGACAGGCTGAGGGCGCGATACCCGGTCACCACCCTGTGCCAGACTTTTAAGGGACATCGCAGCAGTTACAGACACTGGCAGACTTCGGCCAATGAGCCAGATGGGGAGCGCGTGACTAAACGCAGCCAGGTCATGGAGGCGTGGAACGCCAGCGGCGGCTCTGCCGGCGCCCGAAGCATCGCGAGCATCGTTACCCGGGACTCCGGCGTCAAAGTGGGGCGCTGGCTGGCAGGTAAGCTGATGAAAGAGCTGGGCATCGCCAGCTGCCAGGTTCCGGCTCACAAATACAAACGCGGCGGCAATGAACACGTTGAAATCCCGAACCATCTTGACCGCCAGTTCGCGGTCACCGCGCCGGATCAGGTCTGGTGCGGTGACGTGACCTACATCTGGACGGGCAAATGCTGGGCTTATCTGGCGGTGGTGTTGGACCTGTTCGCCCGTAAACCTGTGGGTTGGGCCATGTCGACATCACCGGACTCGGCACTCACGGTCAAAGCATTGCAGATGGCCTGGGAACTTCGGGGACGGCCAACAGGTGTGATGTTCCACAGCGACCAGGGTAGCCATTATACCAGCCGTCAATACAGGCAAGCCCTGTGGCGTTGCCGGATAAAGCAAAGTATGAGTCGGCGGGGTAACTGCTGGGATAATGCGCCAATGGAGCGGTTCTTCCGCAGCCTGAAAACAGAGTGGGTTCCGACAAAGGGTTACAACAGCTTCAGCGAAGCCCAGGGCGCGATCATCCGCTATATCACGGACTACTACAGCAGCATCCGGCCTCACTGGTATAACGGCGGCTTAACGCCAAACGAATCTGAGCGACTGTTCTACATACAGTCTAATGCGGTGGCCAGTATTAGTTGACCACTACACCTTTTGGTGGTTCGATGACATCGCGTATTTGAACGGAAGGTACGACGAGTTCGCGAATCTGGTGATCGACACGGATCACGCCATAAACCTTGAGTTTCTTTGTAATTTAGTACAATTGCTATTCAACTCGGTCATTCATCTGCATTTGACGGTCGACGAGGCTAAGCTTGAAGAGCGCGTATCTAGATTGACCGAGAGGTTAAAGCTAATTGCTGAGAATAAAGAACGTCCAAACAATGCATTGGAGGCCCAGTCGTCCTTACTCGTCGTAGAAGTTAATCAGGCGACACTCAATAAAGACACTCAAAAACTTAGTTCGCTATGGCCGCAGTTCTCGGATGTCGTCAAGTGTGCGAGAGGTCTCGGTGAGTTTTCTGCTGAGCGTTTGACTAAAATGATTGAGGTGTTCGGGATCGTCGCCGGTAAGGACAGTGGTTATGTCCAACTGGTTGACGAGGTGGCGGCGTTTGTTTCTGAGCGTACCGGTGAGGCTCAGGGTGCGTTAGTGCTTCTCAAGCGAGCGCAACAACTCGATTTCGAAGATAACTTCGAAATGATTCGTTTGCTGGGCAAAGCCGCGCGGCAACTCACTAAAAAAGAATATGCCGACTCTCTGATCGAAGCGCTGCAACTGCTCACGTTTGCTTATCGTAGTGCAGGATTGCTCTGGGCTGCGCGGGCTACATGCATTTTTGCAATGGCTTCGATGTTCATCGAAGCCGAGGAGGACAGTGACCTTCCGGTTTCGATCGTACCCATGGTCATGACCCTCGCTTGGATTGCTGTCGAACTTCGGCATCTTCCAGACGCTCTCGAAGCCGTTCGGTTAGTTCGAGGTTGTACGGCGACACTTCCGCTCGACGACTCATCAAAAGAGCGTGTCGCGAAGCGACTTACGGAGTTCGATCTTATTCTGGCGAGCCAAATTTTAAATTTCACAGCGGAAGAACTTCAACACGTTGTGCGATTGCCTGACGTTCTTCGTGGACTCGGTCTGCAACAGAGTCGAAACTCGCTGATTTACGCCCTCGGCCATGAAGCCGAACTTCGTCGGGAGGGATCAATACCGCAAGAAGAGACGCCAGAGAGTGTGGCCGAGCTATTTACTTTGCTTGCTAGCCAACCGGCATCTAGCAACCTGCATGGTCCTGTCATCTTTAACGAGGCAGACTCGCAGTGTCTTGTCTCAAGAGTGCTAGGCATTCGTGTGGCTGTCTTTCACCCGTGCTCCGATGCCTTAGTTCTTGCCGCAGAAGCAGTAATAGGTTCCGTCGAAGCATTTTTTGCAACCGCAATCGAAAGCGGCGCCGCAGCGCATACAGAGAACTTCACTATCTCACTTCAAGATAGTTCTGAAGTGCTGGCACCGGACTTTACGATCAATACTGATGAAATGACGGCGATAGTTCGCTGGCCGACTGGACTGTTACCCGCTACATTTGCCCGACAGGCCGAAGTCCAGAAGATGTTGATCGGATTGGCTGCTGAGATTTTTGCTGCCACTTGCTACGTGGAGGATATGCGGAAAACGCTCGAACATCTCTTCGGCAATGAGGCGGTGCTTGACCGCATCAGCATGGTCGTAGTTGTCGGCAATAGTCGGCAACGCGTATACAAGGAAGGACTATCGAAGCTCAGCGATTGGACGCAGATGGCGATATCGGAGTTCACTCTTGAGCCGTCGCGTCCCGTAATCACCCACCGTTTATTAGACACGTTTGAGGATCAAGAAAGTCGCTCGACGGTAGGAAAACGAAGTGCCCCGTTCCCAACAAGCGACCATCGCGATCTTGGTGTTCGCTCTGTTATAGATGTTCATCTTTGGAGTCAAGCCGGTTGGTCCGGAACTGCTTTTACTCATTGGGGGCCCTCGTATCCTCCAGGGGTTGCGCTCATGTTTAAGCACGAGGATGCCGCCAGGAAGATCTTTGCACGTTGGCGTGAACGTCTAGGAACGGTCGATAAGCAGGACGAAATTTACATGGCGATTCTGCGTGGAGTCTCTGTTGACCATCCGGCGCATTACCGTGTTCTTATCACTTCCAGGCTTTCTAATGATGAGGGCGAAACGTCAGGCAAGACCTTCATGATGGCATCACGTATGCAAACCATGCATGCAGAAACCGATGTCAACCTGAGCCGCTTTCTTGATATTTATAGGCAGTCACGCGCGTATTTGCTTCTTCCCGCGATATTTAATGGAGGGGCTGAGCCGAAGTTTATTCCAGAGCTTGCAATCCTAAAGCGGGAGCTTAGTGTAAAGAACGCTATCGACGTGACCGAGCATGACGTTGAGGTGATGGCACTTGGGGCGGAAGAGTATCGCCGTCGGTTCGGAACGTCTGGGCCCAGCAACAGAAGTTAGGTACTGTTATCTGATACTGCAATGAGCCCATTGACGGGGCGTGTCCTGCGTAGTGTGACGTCTGGCCCTGTTGATCTGCTGCCGGAGCGCGAGGATTGTTTGCGTTCCTCGATCCACGCTTCTACTTCGGCTAAGAGGACTATCTGCCGCAGCTCTTGGCGGTGGATAGTGCGACGAAATGACAGAACGCCATGTTTCGTAAATTGCGGAAGGTCGCTATAGGCGTTCGAACCGGGCAGGGGAAGAGATACAGGCTGTGGGTGAGTTTCGACGGCAATGTCGTGACCGATTTTCTCAAACGGGTTATTCTGCATATCGAACTCCGTGATCGTTTGGCGATTCAAGATTCGTCACCAAGATCTGGTGGCTTTCATTGGCTTTCATTGGCTTTCATTGACTATCGCGGAAACTCACTGGAGCGTAGCGAGGCGTACTGAAGACAAATAGTCGAAGAAAAGGGAGCGAGGACTGCGACGATAATGGTTTCTCCGGTTCATTTCGAGGACTACAGTGGTAACCAGTTCGAGCGCCTCGTTTTTGCGTACCACGTGCGCGCTGACTGGCATGACCTGATCTGGCACGGCCAATCAGGAGGTGATCGAGGGCGGGATATCTCTGGTATCGAACCATTTGATGCGCAGCCGGCATGCAAGACCATCATCCAATGCGCGAACCGGGACACGTTGACGCTTGCAAAAGCCAAGGACGACATGAGCAAGGTGGTCAAAGCCACGGGCGGGGTCCCGCTGCGGACCAGGATGTCAGCTCGGTGCGGTTCTCCCGTCGCTGAGTCGCGCAACGCGACTTCGCGGAAGGACATATCGAAGTGTTCTTTCCAACCGAGGTGCCAAGCTCACTCCAGGGATCACAGTCGTCCGCCTTATGCCGCCAGTGGGGCGCATTCTCGACAGGCATAACGGCGTTTAGCACGTCGCCACAGTCGCGTCAGGTTGCTCGCTCTCCATTCGCGACAGGTACGCGCTTCTGGTCGTCGATCCAGGCATACAGCATCTTGGCCGTTCCCTTTTAGGAGTCGGCAGCCGGCCAACGCAACTTTCCGCGCCCGACGCGTAGAGCATCCACGAGCCGGGTTTTGCCCGGCAACCGTCCAGAGAATAGGCTGGGCTTGGGATCAACCGCTGGCTTCTTGAAGACGGCGATCCGCTGGTAGTCGGGGGTTACCAGCCAAGTCCGCGCGTCCCCTTCGTCGGTGACGATTCGATAGAGTCCAGCGGGCGGGGAGGACTCGGTATCGAGTAGGCGCTTGTAGCGTTCGACGGACCATTTCTGGATGCCTCCGCTGAGAGCTTCGGTTCGGAAGCGGGCCCATAACGCGGAGGTGTCGGGTGTTGGCCAGTCGCCTGCGTCGGTTTTGGCCGTAATCTCGTCGGATTCAAGCCAGGCCCGCATTTCTGCGGGCGTGACGAAGACTGGCTCAGCATCTTCGATGGCCGCCATTGCCGCGCGCCGTGACGGCAGGCCTGCGCGGATCAGCATCGCCATCATGAACTGGGGGACACCGGTTTCGACCGCAGCCGCAGCACCGCCCGCCACCGTATCCGGCGACCAGCCGAAGGAAATGCGCCGAGTGCGGACGGCTTCTAACGCCCAGACTAGCCGATAGGTGAAGGCATCTTCGACCGCCCGCATGTTCTGCGGTCCGATCTTGGAGACTTCTTCCCCGGACACCCAACTACGTAGGATAGCTTTCCAGTTCGGCGGCAGCGCGTTCGCCTTGTCAGGGATAAAGGGCCGCATGAACAGCAGGCGTTCGCCGAGTCCGCCGAGAGCATCGGCGAGTTCGTTGATGTCGCCGCTCAACGCTGCACTGTCTGCCTTGTCGATGAGTTCGGCCAGCTCGTCCGCCATAGCGTCGATGAGGAGGCCAGCTTCGAGCCCAACTCCCATAGCGAAATGCCCGCGTCGCGTTGGGGTGGTGGTGGCTTTCCAGATGAGACCAGCGCGTGCTTCGAATACCTTCCGGTGCAGGGGAGCGACATCCTCGTCCTCCCGAGTAATTTGGCGAGCCCAGAGTGACCCCCTGAGCGCCTCGTCTAGAAGCTTAGGTAGATCGGCGCGATCAGCGTCTAGGGCTTCGATCAGACCGAATACGGTGGCGTCGAGGCGTTCGACGAGCTGAGACAGGGGCTCCTCGTCGATGGTTTCCTCCTCGTCGTCCGTCTCGTCTTCATCGTCGGTGGTAGCGTCGTATTCCACTGCGGCGGCCAGTCGTTCTGCCACCCCTGCTTCTTCGTCAGGTGACCTCCAAGCCTCGCGGGCGTTGGCGAGATATTCCCAGGCGTCATCTCGATCCAAGACGCCCTCGCGCGATAGACGCTCAAGGATTTCGGCAACGATCTGGATAAGGCCGCTTTTAAGCATCCTGGCCTTGGCAGAGGCGACCATTTCCCTCCATTCTTTCTTTCTCCATTTGATTTTGTCGAACATGACATGGACGATCAGCCCCTCGACATCGACGAATGCACGTCCGGCGCGGCCGGCCACGTTCGCGAACTCCTCGCCTTTGATCTTCTCTGAGGCGCGATATAGCGAGGGCACAAGCAGCACGGCAGCGTTGAGATTGAGGCCCTGCGAGAGCGTCGGCGAAGCGACAATAATCTTTAGCGCTCCTTCGGATAGGAGCAGTTCCAGTTCGCGTAGGAACGGGCTCGGCAGTCGGCCGTGATGAATGGCAACGCCCACCTTCAGGCTGGCCACGGCTGGGTGATCCTCGCCCAACCATTCCTTGCCGACTTCTAGGGCGCGGGCAATCGGAGCCTCGTCTTCCAGCAACGAGTCCACATAGCCGCGCTTGCAGAGGTCCACGACTTGTTTACCGTAGCTCTCGACCCAGTTTGCTTGGGTAGAGAAGATCAAGGTGCGCTTGCCTTGGCTCGCGAACTCCCATGCCGCGAACAGAGCGAGGTGCGAGTTCTTGCGTGGATAGGCCTTCTTCTCCTTCCCTAGCGCTGGTTTTTCCGCGACGAATTTGTCAAGGAAGGGGCCATCGTCGTCTAGATCGAGTCGTAGCAACGCGTCCTTACCTCGCCAGGTAAGCGCGCCGAATCTCTGGCGCGTTGGGCGCCAGTCGGAACGCACAGGCTCTCCGGGTTCGTCGGAACGAATCCATGCGGTAAGGTCGTCGAGTTCGTCGCCGCTTGGCAGGATCGCGGAAAGGCAAACTATTCGGCGCTCTGCCGCATCCGTACGCCTAAGTAGGCGCTGCACGAGCGTCTCATAGCGGATTTCGCGCTCACTAGGGCCGATCATGTGGCCTTCGTCGAGGACGATTAGGCCGACATCGTCAATCAGCGTCTGGTCGCTTCTCAGCGCGAAGTCGAGTTTTTCGGGCGTCGCAATGATGATCTCCCGTGTGCGGAGGGCGTCTTCATCACCGGCCGAAAGGCCGCTGGCGCCGTAGAGAGAAGAGACACCAAACCCCAGTGGCGCGAAGGTCTTCCTGAAGGATCGTTCGGTCTGGGCCGAAAGAGCGCGCAGCGGTGTGACGATCAGCACCCGGCGTTCGGAGGAAAGGGTCATTAACGCGGCAATCTCTGCCACCCGTGTTTTGCCCGCGCTGGTCGGCAGGGCGACGACCAGATCGTCCGTGACGTCTGTGGAGCGCTGGGCGGCTTCGCGCTGTGATGGCCATAGCTCCACCTCCGAGGTCTTGCGGGCGTAAAGTGAAGATATAAACAACCGCCGCAGGTCGGGATATTTTTCCTCCGCACCCTCGGGTGGCTCAGTCGGCAAATTCTGATGTAGCGAGTGTTGCCACAGGTCGTCGATCAGGTGACGGCAGAGGTTCGAGATCCACCACAGCGGGACGTTCTCAGCGTTGTTGGCAAGCTCGACAGCGGTGGTAAGCAGCCCTCGTGCGGTTTCGATCGGCTCGACCTCGCCGGTTTCAAGCGCGAAATCGAAAAATGCTAGGGCACGGCAGATCGTCGTATTGAGAATTGTCGACAGCACTTCGTCGACGTCAGTGTCTTCGCCCTGCAGCGCCGTCGCGATCTGCTCATCGCTGTGAGCCCCGTCATCCAGCCAGTCGCGAACGAAGCCGCGAAGTTGGTTGAGATCGCGCAGTATCAAGTGTTGGATCGCTATTTCGCCGGGTGAGACGTTAAGGTCTTCCTCTGTCTCGTTGAAGATTGAAAAGGCAACGGCCGAGAAGCCAGCTAGATGGTAGGCTGCAGCTGCAATGGTGCGGCGGAATCCTCGTTCAGGCGACTCTGGATTACCATTGCGCACCAGAGCTTCGAAGGCGTTGGCTGCGTGTTCAAAGGCCTTGCTAGTGAGTTCCGAAACACCAGCTTGAGCCCGCAGTGCCATTGCGCCTCGAAGCAGGGCAAAACCGTGCTCGGCAAGATCTGTTTCGATGGTTGCGCCAAGTGGCGGAGCATTTCGCGGCAATACACCATCCTTGCGCATCAACGACCAAGCTGCACCGCGATAGAGGAGACGCCCGAGAATACCGTCAACTGTAGCAGCCGTCAGGAAGGTGTTTAATTCTTCAGTCGTCTCCAAGATCTTCCGCCTCTAGGTACATTGCTGCAATGAAATCCTGATGGTCTTTGACGTGAATGTTCACGACGTAGTGGTCCCTGTTGACTCCAGCGGCTTCAAGGTTCTCTTTCAGGGAAGCGTGAGGGCCGTTACCCGACACGGTGAAGAGCATATGGTCGATTCGATCGGCTCGCATGGACTTAAGACCCACTTCGTCGCGAAGATCGCGACCCAGTGCGTTATCGCCAGCGTCGTTGCTCTCCAGCAGGCGATTGGCGACGAACAGCAGCGAGTCAGGCGTGCAGCGGCCATTGTCGCGGTCGAGGACCTTGCGGGCGGCGGTGACCGTGGTTTTGCCAAGCTTCTGGTTACTTTTAGCTTCACCTTTTAGCAGGCAGAGCTTATCGCCTTGGTAGCCCGCGCCGATGAAGTCATCGCCGCGCATGGCCATGTTACGGCCGTCCTTGTAACGGAGCCGGCGCACGGGTACCCGCAGACCGATTTCTTCCTCCACTAGTTCAGTCGCAAGGATTTCGCCGAGGTCGCCAGAGCGGCCCTTGGGGGTATTAGGCATTGCCTCGCTGAGGATCTTGGCAGCAACCTTGTATCCTAGTCGCCCTACGTCATCGGCGATGCGTTCAAGTCGGTCGTAGTGCGAGCGAATGGTCTCAGCAAGGTCCTCCCGGATATCATCGCGGCCGCCGTCCTTCTCGACATACGTCCAGTAATACTTGCGTTCGTCATTTTCTTTAATAGACTCACACCACTTCTCATATAGCCCCACGGCGCTTCTCCCGATCAATCAGTTCTGATAACGTCAAGATTTTCCCGATTCGAAATCGGCTTATTGAAAGAACCCATCGTCAGCGCTTTACCACGTATCTTGCAAAATGGCGTCAATCTCTTCCCGCTCAGTTTCAGTCGCGCCAATCAATGGGAAGCCGCTCAGATTTCTTTCAATCACCAACAGGCAAAGATTTCAGATAATGTACCCTATAGGAGGGGAGACGCAATGTCAGAGATTAATCCACACGATGCCGCGCAGACTTTGCCCCAGGATCGGGAAACGCTGTACCACTTGGTCTGGAGCGAGCCCGCGGAACGTATAACTGTGTTGTATGACATCAGTACTGAGTTACTGGCAAAACGATGCAGCGAAATGCGGATACCCAGGCCGCTTGCCGGTTACTGGAAGGCACTTGCGAATGGGACTGCGCCTGCAATTCCAGCTCTGCCCGCTCTGAGAAAGGGTAAGGTGGAAAAGGGACGAGAGAATGGCAATTCATCAATGCAATTTCCTGCCATTACGGTATCAAAATCAGCATCTTCAGTCGCCCCAAAGCAAGCTTCTGTTACGAGTAATGGCTATGGATTGATAAATGATCTCAAAACGTATCTGCCAGTCTCTTCGGTTACAGAAGATGGCTATTATAAACCTCTGAAAAAGAAATTACTGGATCTCAACGTTTCTGATACGGGATTTGAGCACGCAATTGAGTTCCTGAGCCGGTTCATTGAAGCTCTGGGGAAAAAGGGTTATCGGGTAACGCTGGATGCTCCGGGAGAAAGGCTACATCGTACGGATATTGATATTATGGAAGATCTAAAAGCGGGAGGATATCGCTTGGAGAATTTATGGCGGCCTTATACGCCAAGTATTATTTGTGTCGGTAATATGTACTTTGCGTTTAATCTTGCTGAAATGACGGAGTATGTTCCGGCGAAAAAAGTCAAAAACCGCTATATTCGTGACGAACAGATGGGACGGTGGATTCGGGGGAAAAATAGTGAGTTTTTGATACACGTATCAAAACATACTCTACCTACCGGACGATTTCTGTTGCAGCTTTACTCGCCTTATTCTTCCGCAGAATGGTTGGTACCGTTCCGGCAGACGAAACAGTGCGGGTTAATTAGCCAGATCCCTAAGATGATTTCGGCGATGCAGAAGGCTGTTCCGCTAATTTCAAAGCAGCTAGAAGAGGCCAGAATCAAAGCTGAGGAGCGGTGTGTCCAGCGTGAGCGGGAATTAGCCATATATCTTGAAAAGGAGCGGATAGGTCGGGAACAGGAAGCATACCGTGCCAGCCGTGCCGAGCTCAAATCTATTATGGTTCAGTGGGCTGAAGATAAACGACTGGAACAGTTTTTTCACGAAGCAGAATCAGATACGGCAACGCTTGATGTTGAGCAAAAGGTGCAGGTTATGAAACGGCTACAACTGGCTCGCCAGTTCCTGTCAGAGGATACGGCGATTGAAAGGTTGCTGAAGTGGAAAACGCCGCAAGAGCGCTTAATAAAATAATAATATTATTATTCCGTAGGTTATAGGTTATAGGTTATAGGTTATAGGTTTCAGGGGTGAGGGGTGTCATTCAGCGCAAAATATTACTGGCTGACGGTTAGGTTCAAGCAATGAGTAATTTAATACTACCACCCTTAATCAGCCGCTCGCTATACCTCTCTTTCATTGGGATTTGTAGTACGGCAGTAGTCCGGTCCCCTGCATGCGAATATCGGATATCCAGAGCGAGTATACCGGTTGTAGCCGTTGCGTAATGATTAAAAACAGGATTATGAAGTCCGCTACTCTTTAAAACCGACTGACAGTTCAGGTCTGAACTAATGCCGTTAAATCAAAATCCCAAACCCCAAACCTATGTCACCGCCGCGAACCAAGGGGCGCTACGCCTGGTTATGCCGGTCAGATTTTATCTCCCATGTGATTTCCGTTCCCGTATCAGCTTCCGGTTAATCGTTTCCCAACACAGCCCGTCCTGCAAGGGTAAATGGCACACATTCTGCGCCCTTGCATGCCGGAACGATGCCGGGAAAGCGAACCGTCAGGCGATGCGAAGACGAAAATCACACCACTGACGGAGAAAAAACCATGACTATTTCCCTGCATACCCAGACTAGCGCCCCTAACACCGCAACGGCGACCAGCGTATCCCCGCTGGAGCAGTCAGGCTCCTCAAAAACGAAATTTTCCAGAACCAAAACAGATATTTATCAGACAGTCACTGACAGCATCATTTCTGCCCTTGAAACAGGCGTTAAGCCGTGGTCCTGCCCGTGGCAGCGCGTACCAGGCATGTCAGGATTACCTTCAAACTACGCGACTGGTGCTGCTTACAGTGGAATGAATATCATGTTGCTATGGTGCAGTGCCTCAAAACAGGGATTCAGTGATTCGCGCTGGATGACCTACAAGCAGGCAAAAGCGGAAGGCGGGCAGGTGCGCAAGGGAGAACACGGCACTACCGCCATTTTCTATACCACGCTGGAAAAGGAAAATGACGACGGAGAAACTGACTATATCCCGATGCTGAATACGTTCACCGTGTTTAATGTTGAGCAAATTGATGGTTTGCCTCTGAGTGACGAGGCCGTTTGTCCGGCAGAGACCTTTGAGCCGTTACCGCGTGCGGAAGCGCTTTTCCGTAACAGTGGTGCAACCATCATTGAGAAGGGACAAAACGCCTTTTTTGCACCGTCAACCGATGAAATCCGTTTACCGGAACGTTGTCTTTTTACCGATGCTGCCAATTTCTACGCCACCGGTCTGCATGAGCTGATTCACTGGAGCGGGGCAAAAAGTCGGCTGAACCGTGAAATGAAAGGGAAGTTTGGCAGTGAGGGGTATGCGTTTGAGGAGTTGATCGCCGAACTGGGAAGCGCGTTCCTGATGGCGGATCTGGGGATCGTTGGAGAGGTGCAGCATGAAAGCTATATCGCTTCCTGGCTGAAAGCACTGAAGAACGACAAACGCTATATTTTCAAGGCCGCCAGCGCGGCATCCAAAGCGCATCGTTATTTGGTGGATAAAGCCTGAGGGCAGGGGGAAAGAAGCCACAAAAGAATGTAGCTTTAATCTTGTAGGTAAGTGGGCAGAGTAAAGCTTGTTTCAGGGGGGTATAATTCCCCCTGAGAATTTTCCTGGTACTTGATGCCAGGAAAATTCTCAGGCTGCAGGGCGGGCGGCAAAGAGCCCGCTCAGCCCTTTATAAATATTGCCTCAGACTTGATCTGGCAGTGTTCTCTGTTAAAACAAAATTCAACCTTACAGTCGGCAACGACCTAAGGGAGAGGTTTCAAAAGCTTACTCTTATCGAAATGTATGAAACAATGGGGAGCAGGTCACGTCATCCATGTGACCAGCGCTTTTGCGCTCATTTCGGTTAGTACGTCCGAAAGTCGGTCAGTTTCTCTGTTCATTCTGGACTCCTGTCTATTCTGATGATGGGGGAGTATTTCGGTAGGGCATTACTTCTGGTCGTTGCACTGCTGGTGGGCTGGTTGGGGCAGTTGGTGATACAGAACAACTATATGAAGTTGCCTAAACCCAGCCGTTGCAACTCGTCGAGCGTGTAGATGCGGAAGACATTTCGGTGGCGGGTTTCCAGCGGGATGTGCTGGTGGTTAACGATGACGTGCCGGATGCTGTCAAACAACCGTTCAAGACCGCGCTTTTTCTGCGGATCCGGCACGATATAGAAAACGTAAATCCAGTCTTTACGGGTCCGGGCCAGTAAATGGCTGGCGATGATCGACTGATAACGGGCTTTAGTTTTTAGGCGGCGCTCGGTCTCTATGGCGATCACGGTGCCGCCGGGAAAGGTGATCAGCCCATCCGGCCGGTGACTGACCTGGTAACGACTGAGGAAGGTTGTGCGATCGCCGTTGATCCACCCGGATGCGCCTTTTTGCTCAAGGATGATCCGGGCGACCTGATTATCGAGGTGATGCTCCAGCGTCCAGCCGGTAACTTTTGACGGCTCAAACCGCGCCGGGAAAAGTGCATCGTCGGGTGTTAACACAACGGCTATCCCGTCACTGGTAATGCCCCACAATGAAATTTTCATCGTGCGTGATACCAGGACGTGCTTTTGTATTAACCCCATGCCCTCGACTTTTGAAAGCAGGGAATACAGCGATTTATGATCCCTGAAGCCGAAGAGAAGCATCAGTGTTTTAAAGTCACTGTACGTCTCTTCTTTCAGGAAATTCAGCAGTTTTTGTATTTTTTCGCGGTGTCGCGTCTGGCGTTCGCGGTATGCGGTGATCAGCATCATTCCCCCCTTTAAAAATCCAGCAATGACGGGTTATCCTCTTTATCGGCAAACGGTGTTGTTGTATCTTTTTCGTCCGTATCAAAAAAAAGATCAGGCCGAGTTTTGGTGATATCCGGCGTTGATGACGGTCGGGGGGAGGTTTCCTCCTCGTTAAAATCCAGGGTGATGTTTACCGTTGCGGCGGTGGCGGCAATCGCGGGCGGCACTGCACTGATCTCCAGTTCGCGTTTTTTCACCCTGATGGGCGAAATCAGCGAAGCAGCCGGGAGTGCTTTTGTCGTAAAGATGAAGCTGACAAAATCGGGTAGGTTCAAGATCATATTGCTGTCGGTAAAGAAACGCTCGGCCTGCCTGATGGTGCGTTCATCGTCGATAGTCTCTGTCAGCACGGCATCGGTTTTCGCTTTGCGGACCTCATCATCGACTAATATGGTGCCTGACATCCTGGCTACCCATTCCGCGGTGTCCGGGTCCATGACACGGTAAACCAGTTTGAATTTGGCGTTCTCAACCACCGCACCGACAACGGCGTCACCTTTCAAATCTGCCGGACAATCTTTTAAATCGGCAATCGACTGATGGTCCATAATAATATGCACGCCTTTATCGCGTGCCGCGCCTAAACCTTCCAGCGCGGGCCTGGATAAATGGTATTTCAGTTCCGAAAGATAAATAGCAATGGGGCGGGGCACGTCTTTCACTCGCTCACGCCTTTCTGCCAGCTGGTACAGGCGAACCAGCAGCATGCGCTGCGCGGTAATGATTTTGCTGTTGCGCATTGAACCAATCACATAACAGCAACCACCTTCCTCAAATATCGTATTAAGCGAAAATCCGGTGGGGGCATTAATGGCATTGAGTAAGGCCAGCTCTTCAATTTTCCCGAAAAAGGCTTTTATCTTATCTGCAATGCCCTGAACGTAGTCTCCGTTATACACATCCCGAATGGTTGAGGCAGTATTACGGGTGACAAACTGCGCGGCTATCCGGGCCGCTTTCCGGTCATCAATGCGATAAAAGTCCGACTCCTGACCTTTCTCTGCCAGACTGAAACCAGCAACAAAAAGCTCTTCCAGTTCATCGGCGGTGATCTCTTCAATCAGGTTTAACTGGTATGCCTGTTTCCTCAGGTCAATTAAGGCAAAGGGCTTCCCTGCATCTTCACAGGCTTTTCGGTAAAGGTGTGGTGCCCATTCATCATCCTTGGGGTCCATAACAAATACGCCTTCACCGGCCAGAATACTTTGGTAAAGTAATATCCCGGTGGCAACGCCTTTACCGGCGCCGGTGGTGCCGATGATATCCGCGTGTTGTTTTTGCCAGTCTTTTAACGGCAGGTACATCGGCTGAATATCGCGGTCCATGCCAATAAATAACCCTTTGTTCAGGTCGATATAATCC
This sequence comes from Rahnella sp. ChDrAdgB13, assembly GCF_017655185.1. Lineage (NCBI taxonomy): Bacteria > Pseudomonadati > Pseudomonadota > Gammaproteobacteria > Enterobacterales > Yersiniaceae > Rahnella > Rahnella sp. ChDrAdgB13. The sequence goes on from NZ_JAEMGT010000099.1 coordinate 22,442, forward strand.
AGCGGGTCATAATGCAATGTTTCCGGCAGCAGGGATTTCACAGTACGGACATCGGTGCGTAATTCCCGTTCAAGCGTGGTTTTCCTGACGAGGCGTTTCTTTATTTTATCTAATTCAGGGGTTAATACCCTGCGCAGCAGAATATGGAAAATAAAACCTGTTACGGTAAAGGTAATCAGCACCGGCCATGCCAGAACGGGAATGCTGGCGATAACACGGCCCCGATAAAGCCACTGGAAAATCCAGATAAGTACCGGCCCCATCGTACCGCAAAGAAAACAGACTATGGAGAAAGCAATAATCAGCTTTTGCCACAACGGGGCTTTTTGCCGTTCATCGCTTTTCATCGACGCGAAAAACGGCATCGTCAGCCCCGATAACAGCGCCAGCATCAGCTGATGCTGTTGCATAAAAGCAATGAAGCTCAGCGCGCCATTCACTATCGGCGACAGTGAAACGGCCAGCTTATTCAAAATCACGATGCCTCCTTCGTCAGCGGTTCTCCCCATGACATCGCCCCATCAATTCGCCCCACGGTGTCGGGCGAAAAGGCGGGGCGAACGTCCGGGGTAAAGAAGGTGGCCGCTATGCGGCCATGTGCAGGAAAGCATGCTTTACTGCTCGAAACGGCCTGCGCCAGTTCATGCGGGCTGGACGCCCTTATGATATGTCGCATGGGGGTAATGTCGCAGCTGGACGCCACGCCAAAACCCCCAACGTCAACGGCGGCACACCGTCGCCCGCTACGCGCGACCACCCCCTTTAAGACGGTCGCTTTCGCCTTTTTCTTC
>NZ_JAEMGT010000100.1:0-23746 GCF_017655185.1 Rahnella sp. ChDrAdgB13
CGTAAGGATTGCCTGAGAAAGTCAGCGACGAGGGGAGCTTTTATCTAAATCCGATTTATTCAACAAAGCCTGTTCAAAGTATTTTTTTAGAAAAACTATAGCAAGAGTTAAATTATTTTATGTTAAATAATTTTATTTATTTTTCATGTAACTTATTGTTTTTTTTAATTTTTTCACATTTCTGCGCCTTGCCATCATTTGAATCCCCCTAAAACATCGCCCCCATCTCCAGTTGTCCCATCAGCAACGCATTGTCACTGTAGTCCACCGGGACGGCAACGACGGCGGGGCCTTGTACGTCCATCGCGGCGCGGAGGGTGCTTTCCAGGGTTTCTGCGGAGGTGACGGCGAAACCTTTGGCGCCGAATGCGTCGGCGTAGGCTTTGAAATCAATCGGGCCGAACTGGATGCCGGAGGTGCGCTGATATTTTTTCTCCTCCTGGATGGCGACCATGTTGTAAGCCTCATCCACCCAGATGATGTGCAGCAAATTCACGCCCAGCCGGACGGCGGTTTCCAGTTCCATGCTCGATTGCATAAAGCCGCCGTCGCCGGAAACGGACACCACTTTGCGGCCGGGATCGACCAGCGCCGCGCCAATCGCCCACGGCAGCGCGACGCCCATGGTTTGCTGGCCGTTGGAAATCAGCACCTGACGCGCGCGGAAGCTGTAAAGGTAACGGGCGATCCAGATGTGGAAACTGCCCATATCGACGCATAACGTGACGTCGCTGTTGACGATGTCCTGCATTGCGCGCACCAGCCGCAGCGGGTGGATGGCGAACTGGTTCAGGCTCCGGCCTTTCTGATCCAGCAGCTCGCGTTGCTGGCGGCGGTCTTCCAGAATCGCGATGGACGAGGTGCTTAGCACGAAATGCTGCTGGATTTGTTCGGTCAGCAGATCGAGCGTGTCGGCGATGTCGCCCACCAGTTCGACATCCGGCAGGTACTCGCTGTCCGTTTCGGCGGGCATCACGTCGATATGCACCAGTTCAGCATTCTCGTTATTCCACTGCGCCGGTTCGTACTCGACCGGGCTGTAGCCGATGGTGATCACTAAATCGGCATTGCGCAGCAGGCGGTCACCGGCCTGATTATTGAATAAACCCACGCGCCCGGCGAACCGGTGGAACGACGCCTGGTCGATAACACCGGCGGCCTGATAGGTGCTGGTGACCGGCAAATCGCTTTTATGCAGCAGACGTCGGATTGCCGCCGCATTACGCGGCTGGCTGGCCATCAGGCCGAGCAGCAGAACCGGGTTTTTGGCCTGTTTTAACAGACGCGCGACCTGCAAAATGGCGTCGTGCGGCGCGCTGCCCAGAACGGGCGGCTGTGATGTCAGCAGTTTGCCGCTGGCGGGTTCGTTGACGATGTCCATCGGCAGGCTGATGAACGCTGCGCCCGGACGCCCGAATTCGGCGGCGCGAAAGCCGTTTGCCATCACTTCGGCCAGCGCGGAAGACGAGGTCACTTCCGCAGAATATTTGGTTACCGGGCGGAACATCGCGACGGTATCCATCGTCTGGTGAACCTGTTTTACGTGGTCGGCACGTTTTACCGCGCCGCCGAGTGCGACCAGCGGATCGCCTTCTGATGTCGCTGTGGCAACGCCGGTGATGAGGTTGGAGCAGCCGGGGCCGGATGTCACCAGCGCGACGCCCGCTTTGCCGGTCAGGCGGCCGACGGCACCGGCCATAAAGGCGGCGTTGGCTTCGTGGCGAACCGGAATGGTGGTGATGGTGGAGTCGATCAGGGAATCAAATACGCGGTCGATTTTTGCGCCGGGAATGCCGAAGACGTGTTTTACGCCCTGCGCTTCAAGCTGTGCGACCACCAGATCTGCGCCGCATTTCCATTCGATTTTAGGGTCTGAGTTTTTCATGGTGTTTTCCTTTTACCTGCGGGCTGTTAACTCTCAACGGACTGAATCGCATCGTTTAAATCATCGGGATTTAAATCGGCATGCAGGAAATCGCTGTCCTGCGGGAAGTCGATCAGCAGCTTTTCAACGGTGCCGAACGTGAGCACGCCGCTCTCAACCTGATAATCCAGAACGTGGCCGCCGCTGCTGCGTTCCTGATTAATAAAGTGTTCGTGATAGCCCGCCACATTGATGCCCTGCATATACGCCGGGGTCAGAAAACCAATCAGCACGCCCTGGCTGTGCTCGATGTGAAAGGTTGGCTGGGCCTCGATGGCTTCCAGCATCGGTTTATACGGGCGCTTTTGTTCCGGCACGGTGCGCGTCTCCACCCGGCTGAATTCACCGTCAATGCGCAGCGCACAGAAGGTGTTCTGGCTGGCCACGGCGCTGTCAATCACCGCGTGGATCTGCTCGCGGGTATGCGGTTTTTCAATCAGGTATTCATTCGTAGGATTAAAGAATGTCATCACCGCAAACGGGGTTTTTTGTTCGGGCAGGGCGCGTCGTGCGCTGCCGTCGCCACGCAACTGGAAGATATTGCTGTTAAAAGCAATCAGTTCTCCGTCGAGATGGTTAAAAGTGCCGAGGCCAAAATCGCCGTGTTCCAGCAGGTCGGCCATGGTGGTTTCGCCCTCGTAGACGCCGCTGAGCAGGGCACTCATCAGGGATGACTGGTACAACACGCGGTCGGTATATCTTTGGGTAAACGCCGAGGCGGTGCGGGCGAGTTCGGCAACGCAGGAACAGGAATCAGAATGGGTTTTCATGCAGGAAGCTCCGGTCGAATGATTAACTTATCTGATTAAAGGTTGACGCGATTCAGCCAGAAGTTCCAATATGACGAGGTGTTCACTTTGAGACGTTTTTGATATGGAACTTCGTCATCTGCGCTATTTTGTCGCGGTAGCAGAGACGGGCCACTTCACCCGTGCTGCCGAACAACTGGGGATTTCCCAGCCTCCATTGAGCCAGCAAATCCAGCGGCTCGAACATGAAATCGGAACCCCTTTACTCAAGCGCCTGACCCGTGGCGTCGAGCTGACCGAAGCCGGAAAAGTGCTCTACGACGACGCTCAGACGATCATCAAACTCACCGATGCCGCCCTTGAACGTACCCGTGCTGTGGCGCGCGGAATGAACGGGACATTGCGTATCGGCTTCGCCACATCCACGGCTTTTAACCCGCAGGTTTTTGCGCTTCTGCATCGGTTCCGGGATAAATATCCGGGCATCGTGCTTGAGCCGCAGGAAAAGGATATGGCGGGGCTGATGACTGCAATGGGTGAGGGCGCGCTGGACGCGGCGTTTATCCGCCTGCCTTGCGAACGCAGTAAAGACTTCAGTTTTAAGGTGCTGGATATCGAAGAAATGATGGTGGCGCTGCCGAAAAAGCATCCGCTCAGCCAGGAGAAAGAGGTGCGTCTGGCGGCGCTGCGCCACGATACGCTGATCACTTTTCCGCGGGATTTATCGCCGGGGTTGTACGACGCGGTGACGCAGGCGTGTGAAGAGGCCGGTTTTACGCCGCGCTACGGGCAGCAATGTCCGCAAATTACGTCGTCGCTGAGTATGGTGGCAACAGGATTTGGTTATGCGCTGGTTCCGGCGTCGCTCAGTAAAATTGATGAGACTCACGTACGCTGTCTGCCCCTGGCAGGGCAGACATTAACCACGCAGATAGCGCTGGCCTGGCGACGTACGGATAACTGCAAGGCCGCGCTGCATCTGGTGGGATTACTCTAAATTACACCACGATAATCACAGAAACCCGGCGGTTCTGCGCGCGCCCGGCCTGTGTTTTATTGCTGGCAACGGGCTGGCTCTGTCCTAATCCACGGGTATGGATATTGGCGCGCGGCATTCCGGCGTCGGCAAAGGCGGCGGCAACGGTATTGGCGCGGCGCAGCGACAGGTCGTTGTTGTAGCTGGCGTCGCCGTAGTTATCGGTATGGCCGTCGAGGTTCACTTTGTTCAGGCCTACGTGCAAAAGTTCGCCCGCCAGCTTTTCCACCGACTGCTTACTTTCAGCGGAAAGTTTGTCCTGATTATTGCCAAACAGAACTTTGGCATCCAGGCCTAGTTCCCAGCCGGCATCCGTTTGGGTGAAGCCATTTTTTTGCAGAACAGCGATTTGTTCCGGGGTTAATCCGGTCACCGGTTTGGCCTGGCAGGCCGCCAGGAAAATAATGCAAAGTGCCATTCCGGCATACCGGCACCAGGTTTTGAAACGATTGTTATTATGCATGTGTGTTAACTCCTTTTAGTCTTTCATCACGACAGGAAGCGGCATTCCTGAAGAAACATGCCAGCAACTGCCGGATATCTTTTTCGAGCGATACATCGCTTCGTCGGCTTTTTCGAGCAGTTCTTTCGCGCTGTTCGCCTGCGAAGGCGACAACGCAATACCGATACTCAGGGAAACATCCAGTGTCTTGTTATTGAGCAGGATCACCGGTGTTTTCATGATGTCGACAATCCGCTCGGCGAAGGCCACGGCTTCCGCCGTGGAAATCATCGGATCGAGCAGGATAGCAAACTCATCGCCCCCCAGACGCGCCAGCACATCGCCCTGACGCAGCGTTTTTGCCAGCCGTTCGCCGATCACCATCAGCACACGGTCCCCGGCGGCATGCCCCAGCGTGTCATTGATCTCTTTAAAGTTATCGACATCAATAAACAGCAGAGCCAGCGACAGAGGCGGACGCATCGGGTTGAAGCACTGATTTAGGGTATCAATAAAGAACGCGCGATTATGCAGACCCGTCAATCCATCGTGCAACGCTTTTTGCGTCAGCGAACTGTTTTCGTTGCGCATGTGGTTTTCCCAGGCTTCCAGCTCGGTCAGCAGGCTGTTGAAGTCCTGGCTCAGCGTATGGAGCTCGACAATCGGGGCGGAGGGTACGCGCAGATTGAAAGAGCGGTTAGCGCTCACTTCGTGCGTAACGTGCGTAATATGGCCCAGCGCATTGACAATCCCTTTCTGCATCCGGCGCGAAAAATACAGCGCGACCAGCGCCGTCAGCACCAGACAACCCAGCAGGCTAAGCACGGTTTCCAGCAGGAAACCAATCAGGCTGGTGCCGTTACCGGCGAGCCAGATGGTGCCAATGACGGAACCGGAGTGGATCACCTGCGTGGTAATCGGCTCCGGGAAAGCGAGGTGCCCGACGAACTGGCCGAGCTTGTCCCAGTTAGTGTTAATCGGGCGCTGCCACTCCGTGAATGTCGCACCGGCAGGCGTCAGGATTTTTGCCTGCGTAAAATCACCGCGTTTGGCGATGAACTCCAGCGAGTCGTGTGCGGCCGCCGGATCGTTAAAGACCAGCGCCGCTTCCGTGGTGTAGCCAATCGCGCGCGCCGTCAGCTCAAGCTTGCTTTGGGCATGCGAACGCAAAGCGATCAGGGCCAGCAGGGTGAGTAAAAAGCCTGCCAGACCAATCGCCGTCACAATAACAATCACATGGATTCTGTTCAGAGCTGCGCTTAACGTCGTGCGCGGGCTCTGCTGTTCTGTGTCAGGAACAGGAATTTTATTTTCCATGGTCACTCCTTTTCCCTGGCAAGTTGTAATACGGCGGGATTAACCCGTACGCCGCTGCGGGACAGCGTATCCAGATTCAATTTAAAACCGGTGTGCTGAGCTGTAATCACCAGACAAAATGCGTTCAGTAATGCGCAGGCATCATCCTGCTCGCCAATGGTCAAAATCGAATGCCCTTCCAGGCGCTGGTGTAAATCTGTCTGTTGTGCGGCGGTTGTACTGCCGGAATAAATGGCGTTGCACTCCGACGTTAGCAGCGGGCTGTCTATCGGAAGGGTTAAAACCTTAAGGGATCTGCCGGAAAATGCGCTGCCGTCCGGCGTTAATTGCGCGGCATATTTTACCGGCGGAATGATGCACAGCGTCAGCGCCGAGGAGGTGGTGCCGTCAGGCCAGCGCGAATAGCTGAGAATGCCGTTGACCGTCTGCGCGACGGCGGCGTTCGTGGCCGCATCACCGGTTTCTGCCACACCGGGCGCCAGCGGAACGGCCAGAAGCAATGTCAGCAGCGCAAAGCCATACACAGCCTTCAAAAAACGGCGGGAATGAGTCTTCACTGACAGGCAAAAAAGAGTTCGGGCTTTTCCCATTGAGTCGCTCAGCGTTTTCTTCCGGTTGAAATTATTTCTCCGGAATAAGAATAACTTTATCGGCATGAGTTCTGAAAGCGTCAGTAAGAAATTTTTCAACTTGTTACGCCGCCTGCTTTGTTTCGAAATTTTTACACAAGGCAGGCAAATGGCGCATCCTGAAGCAGGGGTAATGATTTGGGTGCGAAAGCTGTTTGTTTTTTAGTCAGTTCAGAGCTGCCAGAAACGGCGATAAATAATACACTTTGCTGGCAATTCAACCGTTATTTAAATAATAGTCACGTGGATAACAAAATATGACAAAAAATAAATGTTATCGGAATCACTAATTGATGAATTAAAATTGCAGGAAATGTTAATGATTTTGAATTTAAAGGAATATCAGGCGGAAATATTTAGTTATTCGTGATCATGATCTCAAAGCCAGGTTGTTCCCCAGATTTTTATGCTGCTGATAGGTATCATGCCCGCATTAATGGTATGTTTTATCCGTCAGGGTGGTTTTTTTGATGACGGGTGCAGTAAAAAAACATCAACCATTCCTGGGGAAAACGGAATTATTTTTATAATTAGGTACTGAGGAATCATGGATAATACAACAATCGGGACGCTGTCTAAAAAATCGGTAAGTTCCTGGCGTAAAACTGACACCATGTGGATGTTAGGCCTCTACGGAACGGCAATTGGTGCAGGTGTTCTATTTCTTCCTATTAATGCAGGGATTGGCGGTTTAATTCCGTTAATCATCATGGCAATTCTTGCCTTCCCAATGACTTTCTTTGCTCACCGTGGATTAACACGCTTTGTATTATCCGGTAAGAATGCGGGCGAAGATATTACGGAAGTTGTTGAAGAGCATTTCGGTATTTCAGCCGGTAAGTTAATTACCCTGCTTTATTTCTTCGCGATTTATCCCATCCTTTTAGTTTACAGCGTGGCCATTACCAATACGGTTGAGAGTTTTATTACTCACCAGATGCACATGAATGCGCCACCGCGTGCGTTGCTGTCATTGGTTCTGATCCTCGGCTTAATGACGCTGGTACATTTCGGGCAGGAAATGATCGTGAAAGCGATGAGCATTCTGGTCTTCCCGTTTGTTGCCGTGCTGATGGCACTGGCGCTGTACCTTATTCCTAACTGGAATACGTCGGTATTTGAAAACGTGTCTCTGTCCGGTAACGGCGTGGGTCATGGCATGTTGATGACGCTCTGGCTGGTCATTCCGGTGATGGTGTTCTCCTTCAACCATTCCCCGATCATCTCTTCTTTTGCTGTCGCAAAACGTAAAGAGTACGGCGAAGATGCTGAGAAAAAATGCTCCCGTATTCTGGCATTTAGCCACATCATGATGGTGCTGACGGTGATGTTCTTCGTCTTCAGCTGCGTCCTGAGTCTGTCTCCGGAAAACCTGATGGAAGCAAAAGCACAGAACGTTTCCATTCTGTCTTATTTAGCTAACCATTTCTCTAACCCGGTGATTGCTTATATCGCGCCATTTATTGCCTTTATTGCGATTACTAAATCTTTCCTCGGTCATTATCTGGGCGCGCGTGAAGGTTTTAACGGTATGGTGATTAAATCTCTGCGCAGCAAAGGAAAAACAATTCCTCTGCCAGCGCTGAACCGTTATACCTGTATCTTCATGTTATTAACCACCTGGTTAGTCGCAACGCTGAACCCAAGTATTTTAGGAATGATTGAAACGCTGGGTGGCCCGATTATTGCGATGCTGTTATTCCTGATGCCGATGTATGCCATTCGCAAAGTACCCGCGATGAAAAAATACAGCGGTCATATCAGTAATGCGTTCGTGGTTATTATGGGGTTGATTGCCATGTCTGCCATTGTATTTAGTCTGATGGATTAATTCATTCAATCGTAATATCCGGTGAGCGGGTGTTATTCCGCTCACTGCTTCGGTTTTATCCACCGTCATCTTTATTTATTCCTTAATCCTATTCAGACATGGAGTCTATCGTGATCAGCGTCTTCGATATTTTCAAAATTGGTATTGGTCCTTCCAGTTCGCATACTGTCGGCCCGATGAAAGCCGGGAAAATATTCACTGATGAACTTATCTCTTCAGGCCATATTGACCAGACAACCCGCGTTGCTGTGGATGTTTACGGATCTTTATCTTTGACCGGTAAAGGTCATCATACTGATCTGGCTATCATTATGGGGCTGGCCGGCAACATGCCGGATGACGTTGATATCGATGCGATCCCCGGTTTTATACACGAGGTGGAAACTTCCGGTCGTCTGATGCTGGGCAAAGGAGCGAAAGAAGTGGATTTCCCGGCCGGTTCCGGCATGAATTTCCACACCAGCAATTTGCCCTTGCATGAAAATGGCATGTCCATCAGCGCTTTTAATGGCGATGAACTGCTGTATACCCGGACCTACTATTCTATTGGCGGCGGTTTTATTGTCGAAGCCAGCAAATTTGGCGTACAGGACGAAAACCCTGTCGTGCGTCCGTACCCGTTCCGTTCGGCCAGCGATCTGCAAAAACATTGCACGGAAACCGGCCTGTCGTTGTCGGCGCTGATGCTGAAAAACGAACTGGCGGGACATACCCGTCACGAAATCAGCGATCACTTTGCTGCCATCTGGAATGTGATGAGTGAAGGGATCACCCGCGGAATTCATACGGAAGGGTTATTGCCCGGTCCGATGAAAATCAACCGTCGTGCAGCGGCTCTGCGTCGCATTCTGGTCACGCAGGATAAAAATAACGTCGATCCGATGGGCGTCGTTGACTGGATCAACATGTACGCCATGGCGGTGAATGAAGAAAATGCTGCAGGTGGCCGTGTAGTGACTGCGCCGACCAACGGCGCGTGCGGGATTATTCCGGCCGTTCTGACGTATTACGATCAGTTTATCCGCCCGATCAGTCCCGATTCCTACAGCCGTTTCTTCCTCGCGTCGGGCGCCGTCGGCATTTTGTTCAAAATGAATGCGTCGATTTCCGGTGCCGAAGTCGGTTGTCAGGGCGAAGTCGGCGTGGCCTGTTCCATGGCGGCGGCGGGTCTGACCGAGCTTCTGGGTGGCAGCACCGCGCAGGTCTTTATGGCGGCAGAAATCGCGATGGAGCACCATCTCGGGCTGACCTGCGATCCGCTGGCCGGACAGGTTCAGGTGCCGTGCATTGAACGAAATGCGATTTCAGCGGTGAAAGCCGTTAACGCCTCGCGCATGGCGCTTCGCCGTACCAGCGAGCCGCGCGTTTGCCTCGATAAAGTCATCGAAACCATGTACGAAACCGGCAAAGACATGAACTCGAAGTACCGTGAAACGTCCACAGGTGGTCTGGCGATTAAAGTTTTAGCCTGTAATTAATCCTCTTTTTACCTCATTTCTGAAAAGGCGGGAAACCGCCTTTCCCGCTCCCTTCGCGCATTTTCCCTGTGTTATGTTTTTGGTTATCTATACTTTTTCATTACCTCTCCACACCTGGAAAACAGTTAAAAGGAAAAGCTCTGCATGTCTAAATTTTTTATGAATGACCGCAAGACTCTGATTAACGATGTGATCGAAGGGGTGATCCTGACCTCTCCCTACAAAAATCTGGCGAAGCTGGACATTGATCCTGCAATCCGCGTGGTCGTGCGGCGCGACTGGGATAAGAAAAAAGTCGCGCTGATTTCCGGCGGCGGTTCCGGACATGAACCGGCGCACGTCGGTTTTGTCGGTAAAGGGATGCTGACGGCGGCAGTGTGTGGCGAAGTGTTTGCTTCGCCGAGCGTTGACGCGGTGCTCAACGCCATTGTTGCGGTGACCGGGAAATCGGGCTGCCTGCTGATTGTCAAAAACTACACTGGCGACCGTCTCAACTTTGGTCTTGCGGCAGAAAAAGCCAAAGGCATGGGATACAACGTCGAACTGGTGATGGTGTCTGATGACATTTCCCTGCCAGATAACAAACAGCCGCGTGGCATTGCGGGCACGGCGCTGGTTCACAAGATTGCCGGTTATGCGGCCGAACAGGGCAAATCCCTGAAAGAAGTGACCAAAATTGCCCAACAGGCTATTGATGCGACGGCCAGTATCGGCGTGGCGGCAGCCGGTTGTAACCTGCCCGGCGGCGGGGAAGATGAAGAAGAACAGCGCATTGAGTCCGGCCACGTTGAGCTGGGTTTGGGCATTCACGGCGAACCGGGCGTATCGACCATGAAAACCCAGAACAGCAAAAAAGTGATTGATACGCTGGTCGGAAAACTTCAGGAACATGTGAAGAAAAGCGACAAACTGGCAGTGCTGGTCAACAACCTCGGTGGCGTTTCGCCGCTGGAGATGAATCAGCTGACTAAAGAGCTGGTGCATTCCGCGCTCGGCGGTTCAATCCGTTATCTGATTGGCCCGGCGTCGCTGGTCAGCGCGCTGGATATGAAAGGTTTCTCACTCTCGGTGATTGCGCTCAAAGGCGGCATCGAAGAAGCATTGCTGGCAGAAGTTGAAGCGTCCGGCTGGCAGCCGCTGGTGAAACTGGAAAAACTGGCGACCAAAAAAGGTAAGAAGATCAGCGAGAAGAAAGTCGCGAAAGCCTCGTCTAATGCGGCGGTCGGCAAAATTGTCGAAACCATCACGCAGACGCTTTCTGACCTCGAAGATGAACTGAACAAGCTGGATGCCAAAGTCGGCGACGGCGATACCGGTTCAACGTTTGCCAGCGGTGCGCGGGATATTCAGAAACAGAACAAAGGAAAAAAACTGCCGCTGAACAATGTGGCCGATCTCCTCGGCGTCGTCGGCGATCGTCTGGCCGTCGTGATGGGCGGATCCAGCGGTGTACTGATGTCGATCTTCTTCACGGCGGCGGGCAAAAAGGTGGCGGAAGGCGAGAAGCTGCCGAAAGCGCTGCTGTTTGGCCTGGAGCGGATGAAACATTATGGCGGCGCCGATCTCGGCGATCGCACGATGATCGACGCGCTGCAACCTGCGCTGGAAGCATTAGGCAAAAAAGAGGCGCTGAAGGGCGCTGCTAAAGCTGCGGCCAAAGGTGCAAAAGACACCGCCAGCATGAAAAAAGCCAATGCCGGTCGTTCTTCATATCTCAACAGCAACAGCCTGAAAGGCGTGAAAGATCCGGGCGCGGTCGCCGTCGAAAAAGTGTTCGAGGCACTGGCGAAGAAATAACGTTGTCATTGCGTTGAGAAGTCATAAAAACAAAAGGCCTGCGGGGAAACCAGCAGGCCTTTTTTATAGGGTCATTATTATGACCTTTAAGTGTCTATTTATGACGTTAGGGTCTTTTAGGTATCCCTTATCAAAATAAACTCGACTAATTTTATGACGAAATGCTTCGACAGGGACGGCAACCGTAAAATTCATTATCAGTCGCTTTGCGCAATGGATCATGCGGATTATAAGCAGACAGCTACGAGCAATTTTTCTCACTCATGCGGGTGCTGCGTCAGAGCAAAAGTGATCCTTTAGAGTTGTATCGCCGGAGGGTATTTAACATCGTCGCCCGAAATCATGATGACCACACAAAGAACTTCGGTTTTATTTTGAATGAAGATTTTCAATGGAAACTTGCTCCGGCTTTTGACATGGCTTACAGCTACAAACCGGGTTCGCCAGGGGTGAATTCCCATCAGTTATCGCTGAATGGCAAGCGTGATCATTTTACCCGTCAGGATCTCCTGATCCCCGCAGGCCTTATTTCGTACACAAAAACAAAAACTGATCTAAATCAAATCTGAGTGATTTGCCCGCCCGTCGAAATTTTAGCCCCCGTATAATTTGCGGCCAATTATTTGCCGTCGAACGAAGAACCTCCTAATGCCAATCAGCCTGATCCAACCTGATCGCACATTGTTTTCTTACCCGCGCTACTGGGCCGAATGCTACGGTACAGCGCCGTTTTTCCCGATGACACGGGCGGAGATGGATGAACTTGGCTGGGACAGTTGCGATGTGATCGTGGTGACCGGCGATGCGTATGTCGATCACCCGAGTTTCGGGATGGCGATCATCGGCCGCATGCTGGAAGCGCAGGGGTTTCGCGTGGGGATCATCGCGCAGCCGGACTGGACCAATAAAGACGATTTTATGCGGCTCGGGAAGCCGAACCTGTTTTACGGCGTGACCGTCGGAAATATGGATTCGATGATCAACCGTTACACCGCTGACCGGAAATTGCGCCATGACGATGCTTACACGCCGGGCAATGTCGGCGGCAAACGCCCCGATCGCGCAACGCTGGTGTACACGCAGCGCTGCAAAGAAGCCTACAGCGATGTGCCGGTTTTACTCGGCGGTATTGAAGCCAGTTTGCGGCGTATCGCGCATTACGATTACTGGTCCGATACCGTGCGCCGTTCGGTGCTGGTGGATTCCAAAGCTGACATGCTGATTTACGGCAACGGCGAGCGACCTCTGGTGGAAGTGGCGCACCGGCTGGCGGCGGGCGAGTCGATTGCAGATATTCACGACGTGCGAAATACCGCCGTGATGCGCAAAACTGCGCTGATTGGCTGGAGCGGGGTGGATTCCACGCGGCTCGATAAGCCCGGTAAAATTGAGCCGATCATGAACCCGTACGGCGAGGATTTACCCTGCTCCGAAGGGGAACTTCCTGCGCCGGATGCGCCGCAGCCGATTACCGTTCGTGCGCCAAAGCCGAAGCCGTGGGAGAAAACCTACGTTCTGCTGCCGTCGTTCGAAAAAGTGAAGGGCGACAAAGTGCTGTACGCCCATACCTCGCGTATTTTGCACCACGAAACTAACCCGGGTTGTGCGCGGGCGCTGATGCAAAAACACGGCGATCGCTATGTGTGGATTAATCCTCCGGCGATCCCGCTGTCCACGGAAGAAATGGACGAAGTGTTTGGCCTGCCTTTCCAGCGCGTGCCGCATCCTTCTTACGGCAAATCCGCGATCCCGGCGTATGACATGATCCGTTTTTCGATCAACATCATGCGTGGTTGCTACGGCGGTTGCGCGTTTTGCTCGATCACTGAACATGAAGGGCGGATCATTCAGAGCCGTTCGGAAGAGTCGATCGTGCGCGAAATCGAAGAGATCCGCGACAGCGTGCCCGGCTTTACCGGCGTGATTTCCGATCTTGGTGGCCCGACGGCAAACATGTATATGCTGCGCTGCCAGTCGCCAAAAGCCGAACAAAGCTGCCGACGCGCATCCTGCGTTTATCCTGAAATCTGTACGCACATGGACACCAACCATGAGCCGACCATCAATCTCTACCGCCGCACGCGCAGCCTGAAAGGCATCAAGAAAATCCTGATTGCGTCCGGCGTGCGTTATGACCTGGCGGTGGAAGATCCGCGTTATATCAAAGAGCTGGCCGAACATCACGTCGGCGGTTATCTGAAAATTGCGCCGGAGCACACCGAAACCGGGCCGTTGTCGAAAATGATGAAACCGGGAATGGGCAGTTATTACCGGTTCAAAGAGCTGTTCGACAGCTATTCCAAACAGGCCGGAAAAGAGCAGTATCTGATCCCGTATTTCATCTCTGCCCATCCGGGGACGCGAACGGAAGATATGATCAATCTGGCGCTGTGGCTTAAGAAGAACCGCTTCCGGCTGGATCAGGTGCAGAACTTCTATCCGTCACCGCTCGCCAGCGCGACCACCATGTATTACAGCGGCAAAAATCCGCTCGGGAAAGTGGATTACAAAAGTGAGGACGTGGTGGTGCCGAAAGGCGATCGTCAGCGTCGCTTGCATAAAGCGTTGCTGCGTTATCACGATCCGGTGAACTGGCCGGTGATCCGCGAAGCGCTGAGGGCGATGGGTATGCGCCGCCTGATCGGCATCCGCCCGGATTGCCTGGTGCCTCCGGACGGCTTTGATCCGAAATTTACGCCATCACGTTCCGGGAAAGACAAACCGGCCGCGACGCGTTTCACCGGATCCAAAGCGCAAAATCCGGCGACCGGAAAAGGTAAATCCACCGAATTCCGTGCAGGGAAAAAACCGGCGGCGGCCAGACCGGCTCAGGGGAAAAACGGTCAGTCTGCCGCGCAGGGAAAAAGCGGGGAACAGCGGGTTAATCGAGGTAAAAGACCGGCTTAAGATCGCTGCTGATCGGGCTGTTATCGGCATTGGCAGGCATCACGTCTGCCATATGCTTCCACCATTGCTGGCAGATTTCCGTCTTCGCCACGGCGTTCCATCTTTCTTCTGATTCAATCTCCACATACCCGAACAGCAGGTTACGTTTTTCATCGAGAAAAATGCTGTAGTGGTGCGCGCCGTGTGCTTTCAGGGTCTCCGCCAGTTCCGGCCAGATCGGTGTATGCCGCCGCTGATATTCCGCATGCGCATTCGGGTTGACCTGCATAACGAAGGATTTACGGATCATTCGAATTCTCCT
The DNA here is from genome assembly GCF_017655185.1 of Rahnella sp. ChDrAdgB13. Lineage (NCBI taxonomy): Bacteria > Pseudomonadati > Pseudomonadota > Gammaproteobacteria > Enterobacterales > Yersiniaceae > Rahnella > Rahnella sp. ChDrAdgB13. The sequence goes on from NZ_JAEMGT010000100.1 coordinate 14,412, forward strand.
GGTTTGGTTTTCTCCCTCCCCTGCGAAGGGGGAGGAGAAAAGAAGTCACATCGCTTTCATGTAAAGCTCGCGCACTTCTTCGCGCGTAGCGGTTCCCGGGTTGCACGGCGCGCAAGGGTCAGCCAGCGCTTTGTCGAGCCAGCCTTCAATGTCGGCTTCGACTATGCCTAATGCTCTGAATCCTGATGGAATTCCCACTCTCGCCGACAAATCACGGATCGCTTTAATCGCCGCAATGCTGGCCTGCGTTTCGCTGATGCCCTGCGTATTCACGCCCATGGCGCGTGCGATATCGGCAAAACGATGCGGGGCGGAAGCACGGTTAAATTCTTCCACGACCGGCAGCAGAATGGCATTACAGACGCCGTGCGGCAGGTTGTGCGTCGCGCCTGGCTGATGCGCCAGCGCATGCACTAATCCCAGCCCGGCGCTGTTAAACGCCATCCCGGCCAGATATTGTCCCTGCGCCATTTTCTCGCGCGCTTCAATATTATCGCCATGATCCACCGCTTCTGGCAGCCAACGGGTAATGGTCGAGATCGCCGCCAGCGCCGTCGGATCGGTCAGCGGATGCGCGCCGACAGAAACATAGGCTTCGATGGCGTGCGTCAGGGCGTCCATACCGGTGGCTGCGGTAACGTCTGCGGGGATCTTCAGCATAATCGACGGATCGTCCACCGCGATATCCGGGATGAGATTCGCATCGATAATGACTTCTTTTACCTGACGCTGGCTGTCGATGATCACCGCATTACTGGTCAGTTCCGCAGCGGTACCGGCCGTGGTGTTGACCGCCACCAGAAATACGCCCGGTTTCGTCACTTTGCCGACGCCGGAATAAATCGTCACCGGCCCCGGATTGGCTGTCAGAATTTTGATGCCTTTTGCGGTATCAATCGGGCTGCCGCCGCCGAAACCAATCAGGTAATCGCAATGATTTTCCTGATACTGACGGAAACCTTCGTCTACGTGTGCGGAAGTCGGATTAGGCACCACGCCGCCGTATAACGCATACGGCAGTCCGGCGGCTTTCAGTGCGGAGAACAGGCCATCGAGCAGACCTAACTCGACCAGCTGACCGTCAGTGACGATCAGCGCTTTGCCCGGTTGTTTTGTCGCCAGCATCGCAACCATATCGCTGATCGCGCCCTGGCCGTGGAGGCTGATTTTTGGAAGAGCAAGCATGAAACTCATAAAATTCCCTCTCATATTTTATTTAAAATCAATATCCTGACCGCGCGGCTCCTGATCTGCGCCGGTCCCGGCGACAGGAAACTTTCCGTCGTTCCTGTGCCGGGTTTTTAATAAGTGGGAGCCTTAATGGCCGGTTCAGGCTTTTAAAGCGGCCTCAAAAGGTGTGACGTCAAAACGTTTAGCCAGCGCAATCAGCTCGTCGGTTTGGATCGTCTGTTTCATCCCACCCATTGAAATCACTTTCACCAGTATTTCCGCTGATTTTTCCGCGGTGTCGATCAGACCAAAGGCGTCATCAAGCGTCGGGCCGCAGCCGAAGATCCCGTGGAAGGCCCACAGCACCAGGCTGTGATGTTGCATCCGGTCGGAAGTGGCTGCGCCGATGCCGTCGGTGCCCGGGACCATCCACGGCACAATGCCCACGCCGTCGGGGAAGACCACCAGACATTCGGTGCTGCATTCCCACAGCTTGCGGGTGATTTTCGCGCTGTCGGGTTCGAGCACATAGGTCAGCGCAATCAGGTTGGTGGCGTGGCAGTGCATGATCACGCGATCCTGCCCGTTTGTGACGCGTTTACGCACAGCGTGTGATTGCAGATGGGAGGCCAGTTCTGACGTCGGCAGGCCGCCCGCGGTCAGGCCCCAGAGGATTTTGTAGCTGGCGCCTTTGTCATCGAGCTGAATAACGGTCAGCGCTTCGGCAGGGGCGAGCTGCACATTGCGGAAGAATTTGCCGGAGCCGGTCACAATGAAATATTCGTTAGCCAGATCCGGCGCGTGCTGGGTCAGTTCAACCTGACGCGGCTGGGCGTAAAAATCATTTTTGTACGGTGCCACATCTTCCGGTAGCAGACGCATACTGACGTTGCCGCCGTTGCGCTCGTCCCAGCCTTTCAGCCACATATCGGTGGTCGCTTTGACCATGCCCTGTACAAACCACGCGCTAAATAATGTTTTCATCAGTTCTTTCCTGCGAATAAGGTGAATGCTTTTCAGCCATAAATTATTCGATAATCAGCGTTTTGCCAGCACGCTGGTTTCGTAATGACGAACGGTATCCAGCCACTGAGCGCCGACCGGCACGTCGTGACGCTGGCAATACATGTCCCAGACGGCCTGCCACGGCAGCGATTTTTGTTCTTCCAGCAGGGCCAGGCGGCCGGTGTAATCGCCTTCGACTTCCAGTTTTTTCAGCAGGTCGGTCGGTTCCAGCAGCGCTTTCAGCAAGGCTTTTTTCATGTTGCGGGTGCCAATAACCCAGGCGGCGATGCGGTTGATGGAAGCGTCGAAGAAATCCAGCCCGATATGCACGCGGTTGAACAGGTTATGGCGCACGATTTCGCTGGCGATGGCCTGCGTTTCGTCATCCAGCAGCACGACGTGGTCGCTGTCCCAGCGCACCGGACGGCTGACGTGCAGCAGCAGGCGCGGCACATACAACATGGCGGCCGAGATTTTGTCGGAGATCACTTCGGTCGGATGGAAATGCCCGGCATCGAGGCACAGCGCGGTGCCGCGGCTGGCGGCGTAGCCCAGATAGAATTCGTTGGAGCCGACGGTGTAGCTTTCAGAGCCGATGCCGAAAAGTTTGCTTTCGACGGCGTCGATGTGTTCGGTGATATCAAACTTCTCGGCAATTACTTCGTCGAGCGCACTCATCAGGCGCTGGCGCGGTGCCAGACGATCCACGGTGACATCTTTCATGCCGTCCGGAACCCAGATATTCATGACGGAAGGCGTGCCCAGCGCGCGACCAAAGGAGGCGGAAACGCGACGGCTGGCCTGACAATGTTCAATCCAAAACTGGCGGATTTCCGGATTAGCGCTGGAGAGCGTGAAGCCGTCCGCGCTCATCGGATGCGAGAAACAGGACGGGTTAAAGTCCAGACCCAGTTTGTTTTTCTTCGCCCAGTCGACCCAGCCGGTGAAATGCTTCGGTTCGATTTCATTGCGCGGAACCGGATTATCGGATTCCAGATAAATAGCATGCAGATTCAGGCGATTAGGGCCGGGGATCATTGAGATCGCCAGTTCTAAATCCGCCCGCAGCTGTTGTGCATTCCGCGCTTTGCCGGGGTAATTGCCGGTCGCCTGAATACCGCCGGTCAGCCCGCCTTCCGGATTTTCAAAACCCGCGACGTCATCCCCCTGCCAGCAATGAATGGAAACCGGCAGGGAATCGAGTTGTTTGATTGCGGCTTCGGCATCAATGCCCAGCTGGGCAAAACGTTCTTTGGCTAGCGTCCATGCGTGATCGATAGATGAAGTCATACTGCGAGCTCCTCATTGGCGTGACAGAGCGCCTGAAAACGGCGCCAGTGAATTGGGAAATCCTCGTGAATACGGGGGAGGTAATGGCGTTGTTCGAAATTCGTGGCGACTATGCGACGAAATTCAGCGGCATCTTTTACGGCATCAAGGGCCATCAGCTGGCAGCCGATATTGCCAAGCGTGGAGGCTTCAACCGGCCCGGCGCTGACGTTTACCTGACAGGTGTCTGCGCAAAGCTGGTTCAGGAACTGGTTCTGGCTGCCACCACCGACAATGTGAATGTCGCGAAGCGGCTCGCCTTGCAGCTTCGCCAGCTGAACGGCCACCTGCCGGTACAACATGGCAAGACTGTCGAAAATACAGCGCGCCAGTTCAGCCGGTGAGATCGGAACCGGTTCTCCCGCCTGCCCGCAGGCTTCGCGGATGGCATCGACCATTGACGGCGGATTGATAAAGCGGTCTTCATTCGGGTTAATCAGATAGGTGAACGGCGGGACGTTTTTGGCCAGCGTAATTAATGAAGGCAGATCCTGAATATTCAGTTCGCGGCAGACGCGCTGGAACAGCCATAACCCCATAATATTGCTCAGTACGCGGTAGCTGCCGTTGATGCCGCCTTCATTAGTGACATTGTCGTGCATCGCGCCGGCGTGATTGAACGCTTTCGGGCTTTCGATGCCCATCAGCGACCAGGTGCCGGAACTGATATAGGCGCTGTGCGTGCCGGTGAGCGGCGCGGCCACGACTGCGCTGGCGGTGTCATGCGTGGCGACACTGAAAACGGGTACGCTGCGGCCGCGCGGGCTGTGCCACAGGCCGGGAGAATGGCCGGGCTGGCTCGGTTTTGTCAGCCATTGACGCGGTACGCCTGCCAGTTTCAGCAGATCTTCATCCCAGTCGCCGGTGGAAATATTCAGCATCTGCGTGGTGCTGGCGTTGGTGTATTCCTGATTCAGCTTGCCGGTAAGACGGTAAAGGAAATAATCCGGGATCATCAGCAGATGCGCGGCTTTTTCTACGACCTCAGGATGCTGTTCGCTCAGTGCACGCAACTGATAGAGCGTATTAAACGGCATAAACTGGATGCCAGTTTTCTGGTAAATCGCTTCGCGGCTCAGCTGTTGCTCCATCCGCGCCATGACGCCTTCGGTGCGGTTGTCGCGGTAGGAAACGGGCAACCCTACACGCTGGCCGTATTCGTCGATCAGGACATAATCCACGCCCCAGGTATCAATGCCGATACCGTCGAGCTGAATGCCCGACGCATCCAGGCGGTTCAGCCCCTCGAGAATGTGCTTTTCAAGCGCATCAAGATCCCAGGTTTCGTGACCGTCTACGTGCATCAGGTTATTGGGAAAACGGTGAATTTCTTTCAGCGTCAGCGTTGCTGCCGGGTCTGCATCGTGGCGGGTAAACGTCGCCAGCATTACCCGGCCGCTGGAAGCGCCGAGGTCAATAGCGGCAAGATGGTGAGTTCTCATAGCGGCCATTCCTTATTGAATATGCGGCCAGTGTAAGGGAGGCGTTGCGGGGTCACCTTCCGGTGATTGCCATCGGTTTTGACGGGATGGCAGCATTAAAAAGGTAGATGCGAGGCAGATCACAGATCAGCCGAAAGCTGGCGCTGGCGAGGTTTTGCAAACGGGGATGCGGGCGGGGCGGGCGACTGTGATCTTCGCCGCAGATCTGTTGCGTGGTGGGGTGAATCTTAAAAATCTGACCGTTTATGACGTTTTTCACGCCGCCGTTTGAAGGCAAGAACGGCACGCGCAGGGTAGGGTTGTTTTCCGAAGCATCATGATTTCCTGAACCGGAGGCGATAAATGACGTTACTGAAGGGTGATGATTATTTTGCGGCACCTGAGCTGACTGTGACGGTTGAGCGGCGTCTGCCGCAAGACGTTTTCCCGGAGCATTACCACGATTTCCACGAGATTATGCTGGTGGAAAGCGGATCGGGCGTGCACATCTTTAATGACAATCCGTATACCCTGACCGCCGGAACGGTGTGTTTTGTCCGCGCCAGCGATCATCATTTGTTTGAAAACGTGGATAACCTGCGGCTGACCAATGTGCTTTTCCGTTCGCCAAAAGCGTTTCGCTTTATTCAGGATGTCGGCCATTTTCTGCCACAGGAGCATCACTATCAGTCGCAGATCCACTGGCAGCTCAGCCCGTGCGTGTTGCATCAGGTTCTGAACTGTATCGCGCAGCTGGAAGCGCTGCCCGCCAGTGTGGAAATGGAACACATCGCCACGCGCGAAAGCCTGTTTTTACAGTTGCTGATCCTGCTTTATCAGGACTGTTTTCAGCCACAATTGCGAGATACCTCGGAAAACAAGGTTAACCAACTTTTGCAATGGCTCCAGTCACATTACAGTGAGGACGTTAACTGGACCGAGGCCGCAGAACGTTTTTCGCTGGCGCTGCGCACGCTGCACCGGCAGATGAAGCATTACACCGGCATGACGCCGCAGCGGTATCTCAACCGCCTGCGCCTGCTGGAAGCCCGCCGTCGTTTACATCACAGCGATCAGAGCATTACGGATATCGCTTATGCCTGCGGGTTCAGTGACAGTAACCATTTCTCGACGCAGTTCCGTCGGGAATTTTCGGTGTCGCCAAAACTCATGCGTGATCAGCTACGTTAAGCGGTGCCTCTCGTGCGCTCAGGTTTTTGCCTGAGCCGCCTCGTTTATCTTGCCGTCAAACGGGTATGGGATTGCTGCTATGTCTTTAAGACTCAATAAAAATGACCTCTTTCTGACCGGGATGAACTCGGTGGTGGTAGAAGAGCGCCATCCGCAGGCGGATTTCCCCACCCATGACCACGATTTCGATGAACTGGTGATCGTCTGGCGTGGCAACGGTATGCATATCTGGAACGATATTCCCTATCCCATTACCTGCGGCGACCTGTTTTACATCAACGCCAGAGACCGGCACAGCTATGAATCGGCCAATGAACTGGCGCTCGATAATGTGCTGTTTTGCCGCGAACGTTTCCGGCTGGAAGCCGACTGGGCGCAATTATTGCCGGGAGAAAATGCCAGCCAGGAACAGCGTTACTGGCGGCTGAGCACGCTCGGGATGTCCGTTTTGCGCGATAAAGTGGATGAGCTGGCGAAGGAGTGTATGAAATCCGAGCCGCTGTCTGTTCAGCTGAGCGAAGCGTTGCTGATGCAGCTGGCGCTGCTCTTGCTGCGCTTCCGGCACCGGCCAGACAGCGGTGTGTTGCCCGACGCACATCAGCTGGATTTATTGCTTATGGCGCTGCGGGCAGGCATTGCCGAACCGTTCCATCTGGAGACGTTTTGTCAGCAACATCAGTTGAATCCCCGCAGCCTGCGCGCGTTATTCAAGCAACACACCGGGCTAAGCGTGATGAACTATTTACGCCAGCTCAGGTTGTGCCGGGCAATGAGTTTGCTGCGTTATGGCAACAAGGCGATTGGTGACGTGGCCGCCGAATGCGGCTTTGACGACAGTAATTATTTTTCCGTGGTGTTCAACCGTGCGTACGGTGTTTCCCCGAGGGATTACCGGCAGCGGTTTATTGCTCAGGCCAAAAAGACGCCGCCGCAGCCTTTTTCGCTGATTGCGGCGGATTGATAACGGCAAAGCACGCTCTGCCGCCAGGGTTTACGGTGGAAAAATCAGAGTGCCATTCCCAGCCCGACGATATTGGCAGCCAGAATAATCACCAGCGCACCTAGGCAGAGAATGCGAACCGGTTTTCTGCCGACGCCCGCCCATTCTTTCAGAACAAGACCGATGATCCCGCCACACAGCACGTAGAAACTCATGTGCAACATCCAGCTCATGTAGTCGTATTCGATGGGAATGCTCGCGTGTCCCCAGGCGTAAAAGAAGAATTGCAGATACCACATGGTGCCGCCCAGGATGGAGAACAGGATATTGGCCACCAGCAGAGATTTCGCCACGGACATGTCTGCCCTGAATGAAAGGTTTTTTCGTGTCGCAAGACGGATGATGCAAAAACCGAGGTTGACGAGAGCGCCGCCGCCCATGATCACTACATAACTTGGGAGGGCAACGTAGAGCGGGTCGATGCCCAGTGCGCGTGCTGCGTCGTGCATCGGCACCGCTGCACTCATCGCAAACGACATCCCGGCGGAGAAAATCCCGCACATCACCGCCAGAATCAGCCCTTTTTTCAGGTTAAATTCTTCCGCCTGAATCCCCAGCGCTTTCTCTTTCAGATAACCCGCATAACTGACAATCGCCACGCCAATCACCGCCACAAGCACGCCGAGCAACGTTAACCGGCCACCGGCGGTACCGAACAGCATACCGATTTTGCCTTGCAGGACCGGGGTCATCAGCGTGCCGATAATCAGGGTGATCCCGATGGCGATGCCTATCCCCAGCGACATCCCGAGATAGCGCATCGTGAGGCCGTAGTTGATGTTCCCGATGCCCCACATCGCGCCGAACAGGAAAACCGGCAGCAGGGTGGCAAAGCTGAACGAGCCGTAATACGCCCAGAAATCGGGCAGAAGTACGTAGCTCACCGCCCACGGTAAAATAATCCAGGAAAAGAAACCGCCCAGCGACCACATGGTCTCCCAGGACCAGCTTTTCACTTGCTTGAAAGGTGCATAGAAGCAGGCTGCGCTGGCCGCTCCTATCAGATGCCAGATAATCCCTAAAACTATCGAACTGTTCATACACCGGACCTTTTGTTATGTAGAGAAACAGAGTGGTAATGAGGTGAATAAGCCTGCCGTAACACGCTGATCCGTCAGAAGTCAGTACGGCGGGTGGGCAACAGTGTAAGAAGTGTTCGATCAGGGAGCCTTCCGGTCAGTGCCACGGGAAAATAGCCTCTGGCACTCGCCGGAAGGTGGGCGTGAGAGAGTTCACAAATTTTGAAACAGGCTAAATAATGGCGTTAAAACAATAAAGTAGACGGGTTTTGTAACATAAAACCTGGCGGGAAAAAGCAATATTCTGTGGGGGCGATGAGAAAACAACGTCGGGATTAGGATTATTTTTATACATCTTATTTTTGTGGGGATTTACAAAATGAAAGGGTTATTTAAGCAGGGCGTTCAGTCAGGCGGGTAACAGGGTTTTGTAACATTCAATAAGGTAAACAAGCTGTTTAACTTTCAGCCTGAACCATTAATCAGGCCGAAAGTTGAATGATTATGCAGTGATAATGAATGAGCGCACTTTATTATCGAACAGGGCGGCAGCATCATTACCGCTGGCAAAAATAATAACAATGAGCGCGCTGTTATCAATGCTACTTTCCGGCAATTATCAGGCTAATTTTTCTTCAGCGATTTCGTGGCGCTCATTATTCTCTTCCCATGCATAAAATATTTTATTACGCCCGCTATTTTTGGCTTTATACAGTGAGGCGTCAGCGTTGCCCAAGGCACTAATAAAATCGCCCTCTTCCAGCGCAGCTAACCCGGCGCTGACGGTAACGTGAGTCGAGACCTGTGCGTTAAACAAATGCGGGATATTCAGGCCCAGAACCTTATTCTGAATGCGTTCTGCCATCCGGATTGCGTGTTCCTGCTTCACGTTCGACATCAGCACCAGAAACTCTTCTCCGCCATAACGAACGACCACATCCCGCGAACGTACGGCGTCACGAATGGCGGCAGAAACGCGCACCAGCGCCTGATCGCCCATGCTGTGGCCGTAATTGTCGTTGTAGGCTTTGAAGTGATCGATATCGAGCAGCATCACGTAATGGCCGGAAGCCTGATTAAAGAGGGTTTCCAGCTTGTTCTGCAAACCACGGCGGTTGTACAGGCCGGTGAGCGGATCCAGCATACTGAGATCGCTGAACTTTTCCCTTTCGCTGTAGAGATTCGACACCATGCGGCGGG
>NZ_JAEMGT010000101.1:0-57455 GCF_017655185.1 Rahnella sp. ChDrAdgB13
GGAACTGCCAGGCATCAAATAAGTAGAAAGCCCTGTACTGACGTACAGGGCTTTTTGCTATGGGAAATTTGGGTGAAGCATCGTGAATTTTGAAGGCAATATATCGCGTTCAGTCTCAACATATTCACGGTAAATGGTTGCTTATTAATAGTGCGTCAGATGATAAGCGCTGTATCCGACAGCCGCTCCTGCAATATCCCAGCTAAAGTCCTTCCAGCTCCAGCCACTTCCTCCCGCACGGCTATCATAAAGCTCTTTTGTCGCCCCAAGGCCGACTGAAAATAATAAGCCGAATGAACGACTGCGCGCTTCATTCCTGCCCTGATTATCTGCGTAGGCTGTGCCTGCTGCCGCTAATACCGCAGAGCCAACAAAGTGCCCGGCTTTGTCCTTACCTGTCCATTGGTCATTGGCGAAATGGGTACAACCGCTGCAAAAAAATATAAGGCTGATGACAGAGAGTCTGACGGAAGAAGGGAGTAATGGCGTCATAAAATGAAATTCCAGATATAAAAAAGCCCGATCAGGATGATCAGGCTTTCAGTATAGCCAATTATAGAATTCGGCTGATTAATCTGTCGATTCGAATCCGCCGCAGACGGCGAATAAGTTTACGTACTTTAACCGGATAATTAGGAATACTTTCCAGTTCCATGTAATGAGAGACAACTTGCGTATGCTGGCGGATCTGTTCCAGCTCTTTTTGACGCTCAACCGCCATCTCTTTAAGCGGATCGTGGATCAAAATGGCATTCTCCAGATCCAAACGCCAGGCGCGTGGGTTGAGGTTATTACCGGTGATCAGCTGCCAGCGGTCATCCACCCACATACCTTTCAGATGGTAACTATTGTCCCCATCTTTCCATAACCGGACAATTAATTGCCCGCTGTCGACAAAGCGTTGCAAACGGCTCAGGAAGCGGCGCAGATTGATTTCATACAAATAAGGCAAGGCGCCGATGATTTTAAAAGGTTGATCTTGCGGAATGTAGAAATCGTTAGCGGTTTTATCACCCACAATAATTTCAACCTGTTTACCCCGGCGCAGCAAATGAATGATATTGCGCGCCAGCATTGCAGGCATATTGAAATAAGGAGTACACAGCGTCAGCTTATGATCGGTGCTGGCCATTAAATGGTGAATCGTACGATTCAATTCATTCTGCTTGCCCAGGCCTACAATTGGCGTGACCGCCAGTTCATCATTACCGGCGCTGTCTTTGAAATGATAACCACTGGTGCGCAGGGTTTGCCGAAACTGACGCGTTTCGTTCTTAATCTCAATACTTTTAGGGCGATCTTCACGATCGAGACGCTGAACCGCTGCGGCAGTGAGGATCGATTTCTTTATAAAGTCGATCATCGTGTTAGCCAGCGTAGTATTTGTCAGCAACTGATAACGGTCATAACGATATTTTTCATGACGATGCAGATACACATCATTAAGACTTGCGCCGCTGTAAATGACCTGATCGTCGATAACAAAGCCTTTGAGGTGCAAAACGCCCAGGGCTTCACGGGTATTCACAGGTACGCCATAGACCGGTACGGAAAGCTCAGGATGCTCTTTCGCCATACGACAATACCAGTCAGCATTGGTATTGGCCGCAGCTGCGCCGATACGCCCACGCTGAGCGCGGTGCCAGTCAACCAGCACGCAAATCTCCAGTTCAGGACGCCGCTGCTTGGCATCATACAGCGCCGACAACACATCGCGACCACCATCATCGTTCTCTAAATAGAGAGCAACCAGATAAATCCGTTGGGTGGCGTTGGCAATGGCTTCAAGCAGTGCCTTACGGAAATCGGTAGGGCAGTAGAGCGTTTTTACAGCACCAACTGTTTGGGGGAGTTTTGGCAGTTGAGCAAGGTGTTGTTGATGTTTATTACGTTTGAATTTTGACAACATCACAGTGCGCTTCTTCTCTCTTCAGGTAATGATTTTAGCGGCACAGACAAACTGTGGTGACCGCACAATCGGTCGATAATACCATTAGTCCTGCCGCATGTGCGCATCTTTTGCCTGTTCATCGCTCAGGCTCACGGTTTTCTGCTGTGAATTTCGGCGCTTTTCCAGTGCCAGAGACAGATTAACAATACTGTCCTGAATCTGAATATCGACGTCAAATCCCAGTTTTTTAGCCAGTGTAATCATGCCGCGGTTATTCGGCATCGTGATGCCTGTAAGACGTTGCAGGCCGTGCTCTGCGGCGTAATCAATCATCTTATCCAGCAGACGTCGCCCGAGCCCCAGACCTTTCAAATCAGATCGTACCAGTACGGAGAATTCGGCATCGATATTGTCGGGATCCGAAACGGTTCGCGTGACCCCAATAATTTCACTTTCTTCATTTTCTGTACGCACGGCGACAAAAGCCATCTCACGGTCATAATCAATCTGCGTCATGTTCGCTAAATCTTCATGAGTGAACTCATTAATCTCACTGAAATAGCGGTAATACAGGTCTTCTTTAGTGACCTTCAGGATGAAAGCTTTCAGCAGCGGCTCATCTTCCGGAAGAATCGGGCGGAACAGTGCAGGCAGTCCATTCTTCAGTATAACGTGCTCTTCGAGTTCACGCGGATAAGGACGGATTGCCAGTCGTGATGGTGTCCCGGCAGAAAGTGCAGAAAGCTGCATGGAAACATCAAGCAGGCTGAGTTCATTACCGGACACCAGCAAAGGATGAATATCCAGCCGTTCGATTTCCGGACAATCAATAATCAGGTTAGACACGTTAACCAGAAGCTGACTCAGGGCGGGAATATCGAGAGGATGTAACGCATTGCGACCGCGTATTTTACCGCTCTTCAATGCCTGCACGACCTGGTAGCGCGCCAGCGTCATGTTCAGGGGCGGAAGCGAAACGGCTGCCTGCCTTTCCGGACGCCAGTCAGTTCCGCCTTCGGCCAGCATAATCAGCGGGCCGAAGACCGGATCCTGCTCTACGACTACCCGTAATTCCTGAGAGCCCGGGCGGTTAGCCATCGTCTGTACCAGCAGACCCAGAATTCGCGCCTGTGGAAATGCCTCTCTGGCGCGGTCAAATATCGCATTCGCCGCCTGTTCCACTTCGCTGGCGGTGCGCAGATATAACATGACGCCCTGAACTTCAGAGTTATGCGGAATGTCCGGCGAACGCAGTTTCAGCGCAACGGGATAACCAATCTGGCTGGCAATATTTACGGCTTCAGCGCTGTCACTGGCGATCCACGTCGGCAGCACATTCATTCCGTACGCCTGCAAAATCGCGCGGACTTCATGTGTATCAAGCTGCGTGGTGCCTTCTGCCAGCGTTTGTGCAATCAGTTTGTGAGCCTGATCGGTATTTTGTTCAAGGTCTGCTGGCAGCGCAGGCGTTTCTTTCAGCTGTTTCTGATTCCGGCGATATTCCACCATATGCATAAACGCCGTTACCGCGCCTTCCGGGGTGCGGTAAGTCGGGATCCCGGCGGTACTGAACAGCTTGCGCGCTTCCTGCGAGGAGAATTCCCCGCACCAGTTTGTCAGCAGCGTGATGTATTTTCCGCGTGGATGTTTTCGAACGACATCTATCACCCCGCTTGCTGTCACTGTACCGTTCGCTGCGGCACTCGGGGCGTGTATCACCAGCAGGGCGTCGTAATCTGTACTGTCGAGCAGCGCCATTATCACCGACTGATATAGCTGAGGCGTGGCGTCATCATGCAAATCCAGCGGATTAGAGGCGGTAATGTTCTTCGGCAGAATGCCAGTCAGCGCTTTGCTCGCTTCATTCCCCAGCCTTGCCAGTTTGCCGTTACGCAACAGCAGCTGATCTAACGCCATAGCCGCCGGTGCAGCGCCGTTACTGATAATGAGTAAGCGCTCACCGCGCAACGGGCGCATATGGCTCAGGGTTTCGACGGCCGAAAACAGTTCATGCGTATCTTGTACGCGCAGCAAACCCGCACGCTGGATGGCGGCATCGTAGGCCGCGTCGAGGCTGAGCGGGCTGTTCAGTAGCTGCTGAGCCTGTCCGCTGCGGCCACTTTTGATGACCAGAATAGGCTTGTTGCGTGATGCGCTGCGCGAAGCAGAAAGAAAACGCCGGGCATCGCTGATGTGCTCCAGATAAAGAAGGATGGCGCTGGTTTTTGTATCGCGGGCGAGAAAATCAAGCAGATCATCAACGTCGATATCCAGGCTGTCTCCCAGTGAGACAAAATACGAAAATCCGACGGCACGCTGCTGCGCCCAGTCAAGAATGGTATTAGCCACGGCGGCCGATTGCGAAATAAATGCAAGTTTGCCCGGCAGGATCGGCACCGGAGAAAAACTGGCATTCAGCTTTTGCCAGGGAGCGAGAATGCCGAGACTGTTTGGCCCAAGCAGCCGCATTGAAAAACGCTGGGCGCAGGCTTTCAGTTCCGCGAACTGATCGGGTTGAGAGGAAAGCACGATGACAGTTTTGCAGCCGCGCTCGCCGAGCTGTTCCAGCAGCGCCATATTACGGTCTGCGTGCGTGCAGAGAATGGCGAGATCAGGCGACATCGGCAGACTGGCGACATCCTGCCAGGTCAGAACGCCACAGACTGCGCGATAAGCCGGAGTGACCGGCAAAACAGGGCCGTTGAAGCCGCTGTCGAGCAGATTGCGCATCATCAGATAGCCGGCGCGCCCCGGTTTATTACTGGCGCCGACGACGGCAATCGACTCAGGTCGTAATAGTGCTTCTAGTCCGCGCTGGCTCATCGTCTCTCCGATTCATCATGTTCCCATGATTCTAGAGGCTTTCTTCGTTCTTTGCTGTGAGCTGATGCACCGGATGATGGGGTTTTCCTGCCAGATATTGCGTGCGGAAATGCGTAAAATGTCGTGATAAACCCGCCGACGCCTGTGTATCGCCGGCTTTTTCGAGCAACGCGGCGGCCACTTCAACGGTGCAATGCAATTCCGGACGCGAGGCTTCACGCAGGATATAGCCGGAGCTGGCGCTTACATCCAGAGAGAATACCGGCAGATTATCCAGATACGGACTTTTGCGGAACATCTTGCGTGCTTCATTCCAGGTGCCGTCCAGCATGATAAACAGCGGCGGTTTACTGCCCTCGGGGACTTCGGTAAAGACCTGACGCGGCGGCGTTGCGAAAGACGCCGGAAAAACTACATAAGGCTGGCGCGACGGGTCAGAAATGGCATCCAGCAACGCCGGATCGGTTTCCGTACGCGACCACAGAAATGCCTGCGTATCCGGCAAAACATCCGCAATCAGGCGACCGGTATTGCTGGGCTTCATCGGCTCGGTGTCAAACATCACCAGACAGAAACGGCTGTTCGCCTGATGAATCTCACGCGTGGCGCAGATGCAATGACGTAGAGGTAACAGGCATGCCTGGCAACGAATGGCACGGGATCCCCGGGCCAGAAAAGGGCGGGTCGATCGGGCTAAACGCTGCTCACGCAGGCGTAGGACGGCGTTGTCTGACATAAGCATTCCGGTATTCGAAAAGCGGCTATTTTAATCACCCGCCGTTCGCTGGCAAGCAGCATCTGCTGAACGTACAAAAAGGCCCGCGCTGAGGCGGGCCATCGGCAGGGCTTTATAACGGCTTATGCGTTACAATGATTCATTAAGCCAGGTGTTGAAAGGCGCTTTAGGCATTGCGCCGCTCAACATATCGACCATTTTGCCTTCATTAAACACCATAATGGTCGGAATACTGCGAATACGGAACCGCGCGCTCAGTTCAGGTTCTGCTTCGGTATTAACCTTAATGAAACGGATTTTACCGGCACGTTCCTGCGCAACATCTTCAAAAATAGGCGCGAAGTTCACGCACGGGCCACACCACGGTGCCCAGAAATCGATGACAACCGGCAGGTCGTCCTGCAGATATTTGTCCAGCGTGGCGGCAGTGGCGTGAACTACATCGCCTTCAAAAAGTGCATGACCGCAGCGGCCGCATTTCGCGCCGTCGTCGATACGATCCTCAGGCAGGCGGTTGGTGGCCTGACATGATGAACAAACCGTATTCATAAATAGCCTCTACATTGCTTAACGTGAGAAGGGTATCAACCAGAAACCCGCTTTTACCCTTAAAAATGGTTAATAAAGCGGCTGATATGTTACTTGTATGTTGTAAGTATGGAGGCACCGCGTCACGGAAACAACGCGGTTTATTCAATGAATACGATAGTTTTTAGCTTTTGGTCGAAAGCCTGTGGCTTAGCTCACAGACATCAGGTAATCTTCGCGCCCTGCGCGTAGGTGGAGAGAAAAATGAACGATTCATTCAGTGGCAAGAACGGCAAAGTCAAAGTGATGTACGTCCGTAGTGACGACGACGGCGATAACCGCAACAACGATAAACGTCCTTCCAACAATAAAGGACGTCCGGGCGATAAACCTCGCCAGGGTTCCCGTCCTGACGATGCCCGCCGCAATGAGCGTCGTAGCAGCGATTCCCGTGGAGATTCACGCGGCCCTGCACCTCGTCGTGGTGATGATCGCCCGCGTCGTCCGGCACGTGAAGACGACGGTCCGTACTCCTCACCATGGAAAACCGTTTCCCGTGCACCGGCGGATGAATCCGTACCGGATCACGGTGGTATCAGCGGTAAAAGTTTCATCGACCCTGAACAGCTGCGTCGTCAGCGTCAGGAAGAAACCCGCGTTTACGGCGAGAATGCCTGTCAGGCGCTGTTTGCCAGCCGTCCTGATGCGATTGTTCGCGCGTGGTTTGTGCAATCAGTCACGCCACGTTTCCGCGAGGCGCTGCGCTGGATGGCGGCAAACCGCAAAGCGTATCACGTGGTTGAAGACGAAGAGCTGGTGAAAGCTTCCGGCACCGAGCACCATGGCGGCGTGTGTTTCCTGATTAAAAAACGTCAGGGTCTGGATGCAGAAACCTATCTGCAATCTGCTCCTGCGAAAGACTGTGTGCTGGCGCTGGAAAACGTCGGTAACCCGCATAACCTCGGCGGTATCATGCGTTCATGTGCGCATTTTGGTATCAACGGGATGATGGTTCAGGATCCGGCTCAGCTGGAATCCGGTGCAGCCGTGCGTACCGCTGAAGGCGGCGCAGAACACGTTAAAGCTATCAGTGCGGATAACTTCCTTGATGTGCTGGCGACCTTCCGTAAAGCCGGTTACACCATCGTGACCACGTCCAGCCACAAAGGGACGGCGCTCGGTAAAGCTGAGCTGCCTGCCAAAATGGTGCTGGTGCTGGGTGAAGAAAGCGACGGCCTGTCCGACAGCGCATGGCAGCAGGGCGACCTGAGCGTGTCTATCGGCGGTACGGGCAAAGTGGAAAGCCTGAACGTTTCCGTTGCGACCGGTATTTTGCTGGCTGAATGGTGGCGTCAGAATCAGGCGTAAATCCTGATTTTCACCCATAAAAAACGGACGCCCTGAGCGTCCGTTTTGCTTTCTGATGTTTACTGATTCGTGTTAACTGACCACATGAAATCAGTGCGCACCTCCGCCGCCACCGCCGCTACTGAATGGCGGACGGGCGAACCAGATTAAGATCAGCAGTACCAGGAATGCCCCGCCGGATAACCAGAAAATCTCGTTAGCAGAGATGATAAGCCCCTGATTCGTAATTTCCCGCGCTATCCAGCCGGAAGCCTGCTGATGGCTCATGCCAATCCCTTCCAGCTGCTGATAAGTCTGCGTCGCCGCCGGGTTGTACGGTGTGATGTTTTCGGTCAGCTGCGCATGGTGCAGCGATTCCCGGTTTGACCACATCGTCGTGGTGATTGACGTCCCGATAGAACCCGCCAGCGTACGAATAAAGTTCGACAAACTGGAGGCTGCCGCCATACGTTCCGGCGGTAATCCCGACAAAATAATGGTGGTCAGCGGCATGAAGAAGCAGCCTACCGCAAAGCCCTGAATAAACTGCGGCCATGCAGAAGCACCAAAATCCATCCCCGGTTCAAAGGTATACGCACGCCAGAAGAAACAGTAGGCGTACATAATAAAGCTGAACGTCACCAGTTTTCGCATATCCAGACGGTGTGCGAAGCGGCCAATAATCGGCGACATCAGCACCGGCAGAATACCCACCGGCGCGGACGCCAGACCCGCCCAGGTGGCGGTATAACCATAGACCTCCTGCAACAGCTGCGGCAGCAAAACAATCGCGCCGAAGTAGAGCATGTAGGCCAGGCTGATACACAGTACGCCGATGGTGAAGTTTCGGGATTTAAACAGTGACAGATCAACTATCGGGTGGTCATCGGTCAGCTCCCAGACAACCAGGAAGCACAATGCGATCACCGCCACGACCGCCAGTACAATAATTTCCGTCGAGTTAAACCAGTCCAGCTCCTTGCCCCGGTCGAGCATCACCTGCAATGCGCCAATGCCCAGCACCAGTAACACCAGCCCGACGCTGTCGATCGGGCGGATCTGCGTGGCGGTTTCGCGGCCTTTCAGGGTTCTCAGCGTCAGCACAACGACCACGATGGCGATCGGTACGTTGATGAAGAAGATCCATCCCCAGTGGAAGTTATCACTGATATAACCGCCGAGGATCGGCCCGCAAATCGGGGCGACGATCACCGTCATCGACCAGAGCGCGAGCGCGGTACTTCGCTTGGCCGGCGGATAGTTATTCAGTAGCAAACTTTGTGATAACGGGATCAGCGGACCTGCTACCACGCCTTGCAGCACACGGAAGAAGATCAGCATTTCCAGGCTGTTGGACATCCCGCAAAGCCAGGACGCGAGCGCAAACAGTATCGTGGACCACAGGAACAGTTTGACCTCACCGATGCGCTTTGCCAGCCAGCCGGTGATGGGGATCGAGATGGCGTTTGCCACCCCGAACGACGTAATGACCCAGGTGCCCTGTGAGTTCGAGGCACCCAGATTCCCGGCGATGGTCGGGATCGCCACGTTGGCGATCGTCGAGTCCAGCACCTGCATAAAGGTGGCCAAAGACAAAGCCACCGTCATCCAGGCCAGCGGGGCGCCTACCAGCGGTTTATTTGCCACAGAGGCCTCCGGAGGTTTTAGCCCGCATTTGCGTGAATAACATCAGCAATGATGGCATTAGCCGGGGCCAGATCCAGTGTCAGAGCCGAAGTCTGGTACAGCGGTTCGGAACGCACGGTATCAGCCAGCACCAGGCCATCACGGTTTTGAGTATCAACCGTCACCAGCGTGGACAAACCAATGCGCAGCGGATGTTCCGCCACTTCCTGATCGTTAAGCTCAATACGCACCGGCAGGCGCTGAACCACTTTGATCCAGTTGCCGGTCGCATTTTGTGCAGGAAGCAGCGAGAACGCGCCGCCGGTGCCCATATCCATACCGACCACTTTGCCGTGATATTTCACGTCATCGCCGTACATATCGCTGACGACGGTGGCGACCTGACCAATACGCATATTCGCCAGCTGAGTTTCTTTAAAGTTGGCATCAACCCAGATGTGATGAGCAGGAACAACGGCCATCAGAGACGTGGTCGGGCTGATTTGCTGTCCGACCTGAACCGCGCGACGGGAAACAAAACCGTCAATCGGGCTGCGCACTTTGGTTCGTTGCAGGGCAAGCCATGCGTCACGTACCTGTGCCGCGGCCTGCATCACCTGCGGTTGTTTATCGACCGGCGTATCCAGAATCATCGCCTGATTCGCGTTGTATTGCTGTACGGCGACATCATATTGCGCTTTCGCGGTATCCACGGCGTCACGGGCGTGTTGCAGTTCTTCACGGCCAATCGCGTCAACGTTGCCCAGCACGATACGGCGTTTCAGGTCAGACTGCGCCTGTTGTAGTTGTGTCGCACGCAGTGCGATATTTGCCTGATACTGTTTGCCGTTGATGATCAGCTGATGCGTCTGGCGGACGCTGTTAGCCAGCGCCGTTTTAGAACGTTCAAACGCCTGTTCCGCATCGGTCGGATCAATAGTCACCAGCACATCGCCTTTTTTGACAAAGTCGGTGCTGTCGAAATTGACGTCAGTCACGCTGCCTGACACCTGCGCCATAATCTGAACCTGATTACCGGCAACATACGCATCATCGGTAGACTGGAAATGACGTAACACCAGCAGCCAGTAGAACAGGTAGGCGATGGCGATAAGAATGAAAATCCCGGTTAACAAGAGCATCGCGACTTTGCGCGTTTTCTTCTTATTTTTCGGAGCTTGCGGCGTTGCCTGAGTTTCGGCATTTGCGCTCATGGTCTTCTCCACACTGAGTCTTTTATTATGATTTTTGGTTCGCAGCCGGGGCCTGATAGCCACCCCCGAGCGCACGAATGAGACTGATTTTTGCCTGCATCAGCTGACTGCTGGCGGTAAGTTGCGCCTGTTGCTGTTGCAGGAGCGCTGACTGGCTGCTTAACAGCTCATCCCGTCCGATGACGCCAGCGTTGTATCTTGCATCCGAAACGCGATACACCTCTTCCAGCGATTTAGCGGCAGAAGAAGCCTGCTGCAATTGTTCAACGCCGCTTTTCGAGAGGGTAATGGCATCCGCAGTTTGCTGGATGGCGTTCAGGATGGTCTGGTTATATGACTCAACGGACTGATCATATAACGCGGACTCTTCGCCCAGTTTGGAACGCAGTGCGCCCGCGTGGAATATCGGCAGCGAAATCGCTGGCGTGATATTCCAGGCCTTGCTGGCTGCTTCCAGAAGATTCGGGCTGGTGCCGCCGTAGTTGGTGGTCGTCAGACCGCCAAAGGCGCTGATGGAAAGGCTTGGGTAGAACTCTTTTTTGGCCGCACTGACGCGCTGGGAATAAGATTCCACCAGATCACGCTGTGCAGTAATGTCCGGGCGTTTACCCAGCAAATCCAGCGTCAGCTCGCCTTTCGGTGCCAGCGCTTCAGCCGGTGGCAATGCCACGGCGTGAAGTCCGTTCATCGCATCAGGCCCCTGACCCGCCAGCGCGGAAAGCTGATGTCTCAGCTGTTCGGTCTGGGCTTTCAGGTTGATGATTTGCTGTTTAGCACTGTCGGCCTGCGCCTGGGTTTGTTGCGGAATTTCAATGCCATAGACACCGGCCTGATACTGCGCTTTGCGCAAATCCGCCAGATGCTGATTGTTATCCACTTCATGTTGCAGAACATCCTGCAAAGCCAGATTGGCCTGCAACTGATAATAGGCTGACGCCACCGAACTGGTCAGCGTCAGCGCGGCTTCTGCCTGCTCGGCGCGGGCGGAATCCACCTGTGCTTTCGCGGCATTCACCTGATTGCGGTATTTACCCCACCAGTCAAACTCATAGCTCAGATTCAGCCCGAGGCTGTTGCTGTTATCATAGATTGGCGCTTCCGGATAGCTGGTCAGGAACGGCGGGATCGTGTTTTTAGCCACACGTTCACGTCGCATCGAACCATTCAAATCCAGATAGGGGCCATTGGCTGCATCTGCTTCGCCCATCACGCTCTGCGCTTCGCGCACACGAGCCGCGGCCTGACGCAATGACGGCGAGTTTTGCAACGTCGTGGTCATCAGGTTATCAAGCTGCGGATCATTAAGACTACGCCACCACTGTGGGCCGATGGTCAGAGAACTGACTTTTGCCTGCTGCAGATGAAGCTGTTGGGTATCCAGCAGCGACGACTGAGGAGCAATATTATTACTGGAGGCGCAGCCAGCCAAAATCAAAACGGCAAACAGCGGCGTAAGCCTCCAGCGAGCTTGGAGTGACATGTGTGGTTTACCTGAACAGAAATTTAGAATTGTTGTAGTGCTGTCGCATCCATCTGATCAAGGCGAGTTAACAGTTTGCGCGTCAGGGTTTCTAACTGCTTCTGCTCATCTGCGTCCAGGGTTGACCAGAGAAAATGCAGGCTCTTATGTTGAGGCGGCAGTAACTTCTGGATAAAAGCTTCACCATCGGCCGTCAGGTGCAAATGCAGACACCGACGGTCATTGTCGCTCTCACGACGTTCAATCCATCCGCGTTTTTCCAATTCATCCGCAATACGGGTGGCATTGGTGCGGGAAGAACCCAGCGCTGAGCTTAGCTCCGAAGGCTGAATACTGTGGCTTTCCTGCGCATCAAGTGTGATCAGAGCCATAAACAGCGTTTCGTTGATGCCTTGCGCTTTCAGCATCTTATTGCGGTTTTCCAGTAATTTACTTTGCATGTGCATACACAGGCGCGTCAGCAGGATTTCCTGATAAGGGAAATCTTTTTGCTTTTTAGCCCGGAAATTTAACATGTGTTCAATTGGCGCGAACGAACTGTCCATATGAGAAGCCTCATTAGTTACAGATGACATAGTAACGATGGTAATTAATAATATCAATGTCATGAATCACCAATTCTTTAGCAATTAGTGTGATTCATAACTCCAGTGAATTATTCGATGTTTAAAGTATTCGGCAGAGTTTGCTCTGCTGTTACTCTGCGGTAAAAAATGGTCTTCAGCCTGCGGCCATCAGCATCACCTTGAACACCAGCCCGTACACCAGAGCGCCGGACAGCGTGGCCATAATGATACTTTTGGTTCGCCAGAAAATGATCGCGAGCACCACAAAACCGGCCAGTGAAGGCAGCAGTTTTTGTTGATCACGAAGAATTTCCGGAGTGCTGGATACCACCAGTAATGCACAGATTGAGGCGATACCGATGCTGTCTAGCACGCGGGATAGCGGGCCGCTTTTCAGTGTCCCGGACTTCTGCCGCGCGCCCATGCGCAGTGGCAAATATCGAAAGAGGTAATTGACGGCGCCGACCAGCAGGCAAACCAGAATGACATTAGTGCTCATCCGGGGTGACCTCCGTGGTGCCCGCTGAGGCTGCGGGTTGCAGCAGGGCGGCCAGACATCCGGCGCCGAGGCCGCATCCGATAGCGGCAGGGATCGACCAGAACAACAGTCCGCCGAGCGAACCGGCCAGCGAGGCGACAAACACCATGCTTTGCTGGCGCTTAAAAGCGGCGAGCAGGAAACTCAGGAAAAGGGCGGGCAACATGAATCCGAGCGCAGCTTCAATGGCAGGGTAATTTTCCAGCGGACCATTGCCGAAAAGTGCGCCGACGGCGGTGCCGAAAACCCACGAGAGCCAGGAAGAAAGCGCGATGCCACACATCCAGTTCTCGCTCCAGCTGCGTTTATCACGGACGAGTTTGGCGGTGGCGGCGGCAAAGACCTCATCGGTCAGGCCAAACGCCCAGAGTGCGGTTTTTTTGCCGCTGAGTTTTCCTGCAATACGGTTACGCAGCGAAGGACCGTAGAGAACATGGCGAACGTCCATGGCCATCACGGTCAGAGCAGAAACCCAGAGAGACATCCCTGCGCTGAGCAGCGCGGTGATCACAAACTGACTGGCGCCAGCATAGATAAGTATGGAGAACAGCAGACTTTCAGCGGGCGTGAAACCGAGTTTGACGGCGCTGAGGCCGAACGCAAAAGCGATAGGAAGATAACCAATCACGATAGGAAGGCTATCGGTAATACCTTGTGCGAAAGTGGAAACGCGAACGGGGTCAGGCGCTTCGAGATCAGGGTTGCTGTGCATGGGTATTTAAAACATTGTGAAAACCGGGAGGATGCCGGCGAATAATTTATGGCGTAAACATTACCAGACTGTAAGTATTGTTAACACCCTTTGGTCCAAATAAATTTCTAATATGATTATTCGCAAGCTAATCAGGAGGGGTGATGATTCCCTCCTGATGTAATTTCGTACGTTATCAGGCCAGCTTGTGTTTATACCCTTTCAGCCAGACCAGTAAATTCAGTACGCACATGATGGTGCCTGCCACCGAGACCCCATACCAGCCCGCCGTTTGATAAGCCGAAGCCGACACCAGAGACCCTACCGCGCCGCCAATAAAGTACGTTGTCATGTAGCCTGCGGTCAGGCGGTTACGCGCTTCCGGCATCGATTTATAAATCACACTTTGATTGGTGATGTGTACACCCTGAACCGAAAGGTCCAAAACGATGATGCCGACGATCAGGCAGATCACCGAATGCTGACCGTAAGCAATCGCCGCCCAGGACAGTAAAAGCAGCACCAGCCCCGCCGTTGTTGTCAGATGCGCTTTGCCTTTGTCGGCCAGATGTCCGGCGCGTGTAGCCGCCAGTGCGCCCGCTGCGCCGACCAGACCAAACAAGCCAATCACCCCTTCGGAATAGTGATACGCAGGACCGGCCAGCAGGAACGCCATTGACGTCCACAGAATACTGAAGTTGGCAAAACAGAACATACCGATCAGCGCGCGGGTGCGTAAAACTGGCGTGTGGATAAACAGGGTGAAAATGGATTTAAGCAGTTGCGGATAATTAAGATCCGTATGTTGCTGATGTTTTGGCAGTTTGCGCCACAACACCAGTGCCATGATAATCATCAGCGCACTGGCAACCCAGTACACCGTCCGCCAGCCGCCAAGCGTCGCCAGTGCACCGGCAACCGTCCGGGCCAGCAGAATACCCAGCAACAGGCCGGACATAATCAGCCCAACCACTTTGCCGCGCCGTTCCGGTTCAGCCAGCGTCGCCGCCAGCGGCACCAGAATCTGCGCCACCACCGAGAACAGCCCGGTCAGCGCCGTCCCCACCAGCATGATAGTCAGCGTCGGTGCCATCGCGGTGATCAGCAATCCGGCGGCGGAAAGCAGTGTCATCAGCACGATTAACCCGCGACGTTCAAACATATCGCCGAGCGGCACGATAAACATCAGGCCGCAGGCGTAACCCAGCTGAGCGACGGTGACGATAAAACCGGCCTGATTAACGGAAAGGCTGAACGCACGCGCAATGGTTTCCAGCAGCGGCTGCGGGTAATAGTTACTGGCGACGGCGAGCCCGGTGGCGACTGCCATCAGAATAATCAGCGCGGGGCTGAGGGAGGAATGTGTGGTCGTTTTTTTCATAATGGGGATAACAGATCTTATTGAATAAGCAGGGGAATGCGAAAAACGATTATCGTTTGAGTTAAAATATTAAACCAATGAATAGTTTTCATGGCAACTATTGGGTTTTGCAATAGCGCTTATTTCAATACGCTCCCCAAAAAAAACGGGCGGAGATTTCTCTCCGCCCGCGGGTTTTACTGAGTCTGTTCCTGCGTTACTTCGCGGCCGCAGCAGCTTCTTTCACCCAGCCATCGAACTCTTCCTGGTGGGCTTTAATCCAGCCGTCGGTCTGTGCATCGATATCAGCATCCGAGTTTTTACCGGCGTGCATCGCAGCATTCTGCGCATTGATGTCTTTCAGCGGTAATTTCATGATGGCAAACAGCTTCGCGGCGGCCGGGTTTTTCTCAGCCCAGGCTTTGTTTGCCACGATATGCATAGTGCTCACCGGGAAACCGTAGTTCTTGCCGTTTGGCAGTGTGGTATCGGCGTTTTTATCACCCGGCACGACGGAGAACGGCACCTGCATCCACAACACATCTTTGCCCGGGATCAGCACATTGCTGACCCAGTACGGCGTCCAGGTGTAATAGAAAATTGGTTTGCCTTCTTTGTATCGCGTAATGGTGTCGGCGATCATCGCGGAATAGTTACCCTGATTATGTGTCACGGTTTTTTCCAGACCGTACGCTTTCAGCTGTTCGTTCAGTGCGGCTTCACAGCCCCAGCCCGGCGTACAACCGGTCAGATCGGCTTTGCCGTCGCCGTTGGTATCAAACAGCTTGGCGAGTTTCGGATCTTTAAGCTGTTCGATGTTGGTAATGTGATACTGTTCGGCGGTTTTCTTATCGATAAGCCAGCCCTGCGCTGCGCCGGTCACATACGTCCCTTCACGATAGAAAACTTTATCGCCACCGGCGGCTTTGTACATTTCATCATGCAGCGGTGACCAGTTCACGGCGGTAAACGTGGCGTCACCGGCGGCAATGGTGGTGTAGCCGACGTTGTAATCCACTTCACGGGTCGGCTGAACGTCGTAGCCCAGTTTTTCCAGCGCCTTATTCACCAGTTCCGTCTGGAAGGTTTCTTCGCTGATGGTGCTTTGAATCGGTGTCACGCTGACGCCTTTACCCGGAAGATCGGCGGCGAACGTTGTGGCTGTGGCAAATGTGGTGAGGGCGGCAACCGCCCAGATTCCTGTCTTTTTCATAAATTCCTCTGAGATTTTCATCGGTTATTTCGTGGCGGCTGCGGCGGCCGCTTCTTTGATCCAGCCATCAAACGTGGCCTGATGTGCTTTGATCCAGCCGTCAACGTGCTGCTGGATATCATCAGAAGAGGATTCCCCTTCGTGCATCTTCAGGTTTTGCGCGTTCACATCCGCCAGCGGCAGTTTCATGATGGCGAACAGTTTCGCGGCGGCCGGGTTTTTCTCAGCCCAGGCTTTGTTCGCCACGATGTGTTCGTTGTTGACCGGGAAACCGTAGTTTTTGCCGTTCGGCAGCGTGGTATCCATGTCTTTCAGCGAGCCCGGATTGGCCGAGAACGGCACGGTCAGCCAGACCACGTCTTTGCCCGGTTTCATCTCGTTGCTCACCCAGTAAGGTGTCCAGGTGAAATACAGCACCGGTTTGCCGGATTTATAGCGGGTCAGCGTATCGGCAATAATCGCCGAATAGTTGCCTTCGTTCTGTGTAACGGTGTCGCTCAGGCCGTAGGCTTTAATCTGCGTATTGATGACGGAGCCGCATACCCAGCCCGGATTACAGCCGGCCATATCGGCTTTGCCGTCACCGTCGGCGTCAAACAGTTTGGCTATCTTCGGATCTTTCAGCTGCGACAAATCATGAATGTGATATTTGTCGGCTGTTTTCTTGTCGATCAGATAACCCTGCGCCGCGCCGCTGATATAGGTGCCCTGACGGTAAAATTTCTGATCGCCACCGGCGGCGTTGTACATGTCTTTTTGCAGCGGTTCCCAGTTCACCGCCATGTACGTCGAATCGCCGCTGGCGATGGCGGTGTACGCGACGTTGTAATCCACTTCACCGGTTTGCTGAACGTCGTAGCCCAGTTTTTGCAGGGCGCGGTTAACCAGTTCCGTCTGGAAAGTCTCTTCTGCGATGGTGCTTTGCAAAGGTTTCACGACCACGCCTTTGCCCGGTAAATCAGCGGCGAAAGCGGCGGGTGTCGCAATGGATAATGCGAGGATGAGTGCTTTTTTCTGAATTGTGCGCATGGTGAACCCTTATTCTTATTAAGTTTGTGGCTTATGAATACGTAAGAGTGGACTGCGTTGTTTTAGCTTTTGAGAGTTCCCGGCAGCGAACCGCCGGGAAAAGTGCAGTGTGTGAATCAGGCTTTTTTGACGAAAGGCTTCATCACCAGACCAACCGGTCCGCGGGTGAACCAGCGGTGGCCGCCTTTGCTGCGGCTGTCGCGGCCCATAGACTGTGTCAGGCGGTCGAGGATGATGGCGAGAATAACGATACCCGCACCACCGACCGACGCGAGGCCCATATCCAGACGGCCAATCCCGCGCAGTACCATCTGACCCAGCCCCCCGACGGCGATCATCGAGGCGATAACCACCATCGACAGCGCCAGCATCAGCGTCTGATTAATACCGGCCATGATGGTCGGCATCGCCAGCGGAAGCTGAACTTTAAACAACATCTGACTCGGGCTGGAACCGAAGGATTTCGCGGCTTCGATCAGATCTTCCGGTACCTGGTTGATCCCCAGAATCGTCAGACGCACGACCGGTGGCAGGGCGAAGATGATGGTGACCACGACGCCCGGCACGTTACCGATACCAAACAACATGACGATCGGCACCAGATACACGAACGCCGGTGTCGTCTGCATGGCATCGAGCAGAGGCCGGATAATTTTTGCCGCCCGCTGACTGCGCGCCAGCCATATCCCCATCGGCAAACCGATCAGAATACAGAAGAACAGCGAGGTCAGAACCAGCGCCAGCGTCACCATGGCCTGTGACCACGCGCCGATAGCGCCGATCAGAACCAGAGAAACCAGCGTAGCAGCACCCATGCCTAAACCCGCCATCTGCCAGGCGAGCAGGGCGAAAATCAGAATCGCAATGGGTGCTGGTAATGATTCCAGCCCGCTTTGAAAACCGCTCAGCACGAAATCGACCGGCACGCGGATCCCCTGGAATACCGGACGGAAGTTGCCAACCAGCCAGTCGATCCCGTTGGTTACCCAGTGGTCGAGCGGGATCAGCGTGCTGTGAAACGGATCCAGAATATTGAAATGCTGATGCTGTTCAGGTGCGACGCTCAGCCAGTCGTTGGCCTGTGCGGCGGCGTGGTGTGTGGTGTCAGGTGCGCTGGTTGCGGCATCGCTGCCACCGCCCCACGGATCGCCACCGGCATCGGCAGGTGCGGAACTGGCTGCTGCGTCAGGCTGCGGCGCAATGCCACCGCTGGCGTTATCGGCACTCCACGGATCAACGGATGCATCCAGTGGCTGAGTCTGAGCCGCCTGCGCGTGCTGAAGAACTGTATTGTTTATGGTTGAGTTGCTCATTCGTTACCCCCTTCTTTATCCAGAGCCTGAAGCAGCATGGCTTTGGAAATAATGCCGATATAGTTATTGTCCTCATTGATCACCGGTACTGCGCAAGGCGCGGCGGCCACATGAGAAATCAGTTCGCTGAGCGGCATATCTGCCTGCACCGGTGCCGGAGATTCCAGCAGGGCACTTTCCAGCGGCTGATTGGCTTTCAGCGCGGTTTTCAGGGATTCAATCGACACGATGCCGATGAATTTCTGTCCGCGCTCCAGCACATAACCATATTCGCGGTCTTCGTCTTCGAGCAGCTTGAGTGCGGCACGTGGACCAAAACCGGGGGTTTTACGAATAAGCGCGCCACGACGGCGGGCGATGTCTTTGGCACTGAAGACCTGACTGATATCGACGCCACGGAAGAAGGTGCGGACATAGTCATTGGCCGGATTATTGAGGATATCTTCCGGCGTACCGACCTGAACCACTTCGCCGCCCTGCATAATCGCAATGCGGTCGCCGATGCGCATGGCTTCGTCGAGGTCATGGGAAATAAACACGATGGTGCGCTGATGCTGCGCTTGCAGCTTCACCAGCTCATCCTGCATTTCGGTACGGATTAACGGATCGAGCGCCGAGAAGGCTTCATCCATCAGCAAAATGTCAGGGTTATTGGCCATCGCACGGGCTAAGCCGACACGCTGACGCATCCCCCCGGACAATTCATCCGGATAAGAATTAGCATAGTTTTCCAGCCCGACCTGACGCAGCGCATCCAGCGCTTTGGCATTTCGCTCTTCCACCGGCACACCGGCCAGCTCCATACCAAACGCCGTATTATTCAGCACGGTCAGGTGGGGCATCAGAGCAAATGACTGAAACACCATACTGATTTTACTGCGACGCACCTGGCGTAATTTTGATTCTGAGATTTTGGCGATGTCTTCGCCGTCAATCAGCACTTCGCCGCGGGTGGGCTCTATCAGACGATTGAGAAGGCGTACCATGGTGGATTTACCGGAACCGGATAACCCCATGATGACGAAAATCTCGCCTTCTTCAATGGCCAGACTGGCATCTTTAACGCCAAGTGACAGACCGGTTTTCTCGAAAATTTCTTCTTTACCCTTGCCAGCGTCAATCATCTTGAAAGCGCGTTCCGGGTTCTCGCCAAACACCTTATAAAGATTTTTTACTTCGATTTTAATTGCCATGCAATATGCATTCCTTGGATATAAATAGCCGTATCGGCTTGATGTCTAATTTTTCTGTTGAAACGTATAGTTTTTTGCCTGTTACAAAATAGTGAACGCTTTATACCCTAACACACCAAAATTCTGAGACAAGTCTCAATGTTTCTCATGAATATTCATGGTTGTGTTTCTGGTGGCGTATTTTTGTGTATTGTGCGTGTCTAATTTACGTCAGCGCAGGTTGACATTTAATGACAATTTTAAGGGCGCTGTGTTTATTGTTGTATGCCTAATTATCTGATGCGTGCATTTTGCTTAATATATAATTAATTAGTTGATTTTTAATGATTTAATGCCTTCTTGTTTTGTGGGGTTTTTAGTGGTTTAAATAGCGTGGTTCAGGGGGATTTAATGCAAATTCCATGGCGGGATTTGCAATGTGTAAATAGTGATTTCAGCTTGCACTGAAAGCCCTGAATTTACCGGTTGTCTGAAAGGTGAATATTTGTGGAAATAATCGCACTGTGCGGGGTGAAATGTGGGAATTTGGCCAGCGGAACCGCTGGCCGTGAAGGCGAAATTCAGAGAGGCAGAACGCCATAATTCGGGTTCAGGAGGCGGATTTTTCCTCAGTCACTATTTTCCGGTAAAGACGCCTCGGATGGCCGATATTTCCGTACTGCATCTCGACGCCGATAAAGCCAATTTCCACACAATATTCCAGATACCGGCGGCCGGTGGTTTTGCTGATCCCAACCTCCTCAACCACCTGTTCCACTGACCAGCTGACGTCGGGTTTCGCGGTGAACACCCGCTGAACCAGTTCGAGCGTATTCGGCTCAATCCCTTTTGCAGAAGGGGCTGGCGGCGTGTCGCTGGCGGGGAGGTTAAACAGTTTGTCCAGCGCCCGCTGATCGACCACTTTCACATTGCGCAGGGTTTGCACCAGTTGCATGAAACGCTCGAGCGAGCTGCGCAGGCGGTGAAACGACACCGGCTTAATAATGTAGTCAAACGCGCCGCTACGCATGGCGTGGCTGCACGTCTGCATATCGCTGGCCGCCGTAATGAAAATCACCGAACAGTCGAAGCTTTTCAGCAGCGGGCTGTCGATCAGATCCACGCCCTGGCCGTCTGGCAGGTAATTATCCAGCAGCACCAGCCTCGGCTGATGCTGCCGCAATAACGAACGGGCCTGTTCCAGCGTGGCGGCAATCCCGACCACGCGCAGGTTAAAGTTTTGCTCGATAAAATCACGGTGCAGACCGGCCAGATGCGGCTCGTCTTCCACAATCACGACATCGAGTGCGCTGCTGTTATTCATGTTGCTGTCCTGTTGACCTCTCTGACGGATACGGGATAAACACTGAAAATATCGTACCCTGAGGCGCATTGTCTGAGATTTCGATGCTGCCGCCCGCCTGACGGACGTAACCGGCCACCAGATAAAGCCCGATGCCGTGTTCCGCGCCGGTCATCTCATCGCCGCCGGAAGGCTTCGAGGTG
Organism: Rahnella sp. ChDrAdgB13; assembly: GCF_017655185.1. Classification (NCBI taxonomy): domain Bacteria; kingdom Pseudomonadati; phylum Pseudomonadota; class Gammaproteobacteria; order Enterobacterales; family Yersiniaceae; genus Rahnella; species Rahnella sp. ChDrAdgB13. The sequence goes on from NZ_JAEMGT010000101.1 coordinate 21,034, forward strand.
ACGCCTTGTTCAAACAGATTCGGCTTCAGGGCGTCATCGACGCCGCCACCGCGATCGGCCACCTCAATCAGCAGCTCGCGGTTCCTGTCTGAAATATACAATTCTACCGGCGAAATCGGTGCGCCGGCTTTCAGCGTGGCGTCCACGGCGTTATCAAGCAGATTGCCGATCACCGACATCAGCTCGGTTTCGCCGATGACCGGCGGAATACGGATTAACTGGCAGGCCGGGTCAAACACCAGCTCCACGCCTTTCTCGCGCGCACTGACGAATTTTCCCAACAGCAGCCCGCAAAGGGCAGGCGACGTGAAGCGTGCCGACACGAAATCCAGCACCGCCTGCGCACCTTCTGACTGTGCCTGAATATAGTGCATCGCATCATCGTAACGCTGCATTTGCAGCAAACCGGCCAGCGTCGCCGTCCAGTTCAGCTGTTCATGGCGCATGATGCGCAGGCTATCGGCGTAGCGTTTCACCTGACTCAGCTGGCTGCTCAGCGTATTAATGTCATTTTTATCGCGGAAACTGAACACCCAGCCGCTTTCTTTCCCCGGCTCCAGTTCAATAGGCACGCGGTTCATGATTACCTGACGCTGGTTGAGCACCGTTATCTGATCATGGCGGCTGCTATTGTCCTGAAGACCGCTTTGCGTAAAGAACGCGGGCGGCGTATGGAGCACTTCTTCCAGCGGTTTGCCGATCAGCTCGTTTTCCGGCTGACGGATATCGAGTAATTCCCGGGCGGCGCGGTTAATGGAAATCAGCTGCTTCTCAGCATTAATAGCAAATACGCCTTCATACATGGCTTCCAGCAACGCTTTTTGCTGGCGAACCAGCAGCGCAATATCCTTGGGTTCAAGCCAGAACATCTGTTTTTTGACGTTGCGGGTAAACATCCACGAGAAAATAAACAGCAGTAATAAAAGAAGAAGACCGTATAAACCGGCCTGCGCCAGACGGTGACCGTTAATATTGTCGATGTAAGATGTGAGATAGCCGACCGACACAATGCCGATGACCTGATTATTTTCGTCGAGGATCGGCGCTTTGCTGCGTAATGAAACACCGATGCCGCCCTGACGCACCGATATAATGGTTTTCCCGGCCAGCACCTCCGCGTTATCGCCGCCAATCATCGGCAGATCTATTCTGTCCGGGGATTCCGAGTGATAAAGATGCCGCTCGCGGACGTCACCAATCACGATATAACTCGCATCACTCTTATCGCGTAACGGCTGGATAAGACGGGCAATTCCCGGCACATCGCGACGGGCGACTTTCTGCGCCAGCCCCGGCATCAGCGCGATTTCGCTGGCCTGAACTTTGGCGCGTTGCCCCAGGTCGTGATGCAGCTGGCGGTCAATAATATGAAATAAAATAGCGCCCAGCAGCGCCAGCAACAGGCAGGAAAATACCACCAGAGATAAAAAGAGCTTTACCTGAAAAGGTAATCTTAATTTCATACATCCCGCCAAAAGCCAGCCCTGACACACACATCGAATAAGCCTATCACGGCGAAAACGCTGCCGTAATCTGACATAAGCGAAGTTGTGAACGAAGAAGATAAATAGAATGTAATTCACACAGTGATTGCAAGGTTAATTGCGGGTTTTACTACTTATCTGATAATCCTTATAAATTTGGACGCATTAACTCCATAAACACCATAACAACCTTTATCCCTGCGGCCTTAATTTGAACAACCTCACATCCGCCTGACCGGCCATTTTCATATGCTCAGATCATCAATAAGAAAAGTATTACCAAGAAAGAGGCAATGCCATGAGCACAACCGACGATTCCTACATCGCTGTCAACAAAACAAAAGCTTCCGGCCTGTCTGCCAGACAAAAATGGTGGCACATTCTGGATAACTACAAGATAGGGATTATTCCGCTGCCGTTTTTCCTGCTGGCGGGCGTGCTGATCCTGCTGGATTGCCTGAACGGCAAACTGCCCAGCGATATCGTTGTGATGGTCGCGACGCTGGCCTTCTTCGGCTTTGCCTGTGGCGAATTTGGAAAGCGGCTGCCGGTGGTCGGCAAACTCGGCGCGGCGGCGATTTGCGCCACCTTTATTCCGTCCGCGATGGTGCATTACGGCCTGCTGCCGGACGTTGTGGTCGATTCCACGGTCAAATTCTATAAATCCACCAACATTCTCTATCTCTACATCTGCTGCATTATTGTCGGCAGCATCATGAGCATGAATCGCCAGGTGCTGATCCAGGGCTTTATGCGGATCTTCGTGCCGATGCTGTGCGGGGAAGTGGTCGGGATGATCGCCGGAATGGCGATGGGTACCGCGTTAGGTTTACCGCCGGTGCAAACCTTCTTCTTCCTGATCCTGCCGATCATGGCCGGTGGCGTGGGTGAAGGCGCGATCCCGCTGTCGATGGGCTACGCGACTATCCTGCATATGGAGCAGGGCGTGGCGCTGGGGCGTATTCTGCCGATCGTTATGCTCGGCGGCCTGACGGCGATTGTGCTGGCGGGCGTACTGAACCAGCTGGGAAAACGTTATCCGCATCTCACCGGCGAAGGTCAGCTGATGCCGTCGAAGAAAGGTGAACTCGGCAGCGGGACTGATGAATTCGAAGGAAATCCGGGCGTGAATGCGCTGGCCTGTGGTGCGCTGCTGGCGATCCTTCTGTACATGGTCGGGATGCTCGGACAGAAATGGATCGGCCTGCCCGCGCCGGTCGGTATGTTATTTGCGGCAGTGCTGGTGAAACTGGCTAACGGCGTGTCACCGACCATTCAGCACGGCTCGATGACGGTATATAAATTCTTCCGCACCGCGGTGACTTATCCGGTGCTGTTCGCGGTGGGCGTGGCGATTACGCCTTGGCAGGAACTGATCAACGCGTTTACCGTGCAAAATCTGCTGGTGATCGTGACCACCGTGCTGGCGCTGGTCGGCACCGGTTTTTACGTCGGGAAAAAAATCGGTATGCATCCCATTGATGTGGCGATTGTTTCCTGTTGCCAGAGCGGGCAGGGCGGCACCGGCGACGTGGCAATTCTGACGTCCGGCAACCGCATGACGCTGATGCCTTTCGCACAAATCGCCACCCGTATCGGCGGTGCGATCAACGTTTCCGTCGGGCTTTTCGTGCTGGCGAAGTTCTTCTCCTGAGTTCCTTCCGCCCCCTTTTTCCGTTAAAGGGGGCAAACCTGCAAAAATTAGAAAGTCTCATTTTGGACTCGTTTTGGGGTGGTTATTTTTTGCTCATCGGTTATTATTTGCGCACTCAACGAAGAGTCACCCGCCCCGTTCGCTGGTCTACAGGTAAGGATAAAATCTATTTTTGAAAAAAGAACGTTCGTATGTTTCGCATTAAAACCCTGGTTTATTTTTTATTATTGATAGTCTCTTCATTCTTTAGCATTAATTCCTTTGCCTTCGAATTGCCAAAGGAATTCACGTCTCTCGGGAAAAAGAATTATTCCCATAAAGAAATTTTTAAATTACATAACGAAGCGCCTTTATCCGGTGATAATGGCAATCCTGATGAAATTAAAACGGCATTATTATCTCAGTATTCCCATTGGAAAGGCACTCAGTACCATCTGGGTGGCACGACCCACAAAGGCGTGGACTGCTCAGCGCTGATGCAGCATCTGTTCAATGACTCCCTGCATCATCCGTTGCCACGCACGACGTTTGAGCAAATTAAAAATGGCAAAAAGGTGAATAAAGATAACCTTCAGCCCGGTGATTTAGTCTTTTTCAAAACAACAGAGGCCGATCGCCATGTGGGTGTTTATATTGGCGATAATCAGTTTATTCATGCTTCTAAAATTGAAGGGGTGACGATATCGTCACTGGATAATCAGTATTGGGTCAACCATTATGAAACAGCGCGACGTCTGGAATTAATGAGTTAACACTTATAAATTAAAAAGGCGGATTAATACTCTCCGCCCTTTAATTACTGATTATTTATCTGACGATGTTTGCCACAAATTTAACTGACCGTCTGAGACATGCTGATCAATCGCCGCCAGCTCTTCGGTGGTGAAGCGCAGGTTTTCCAGCGCCCTGACGTTTTCATCCAGTTGTTCCGGACGGCTGGCACCAATCAGCACGGACGTCACGCGATCGTCTTTCAGTAACCAGCTCAACGCCATCTGCGCCATCGTCTGCCCGCGCCTTTGCGCCATTTCATTAAGCAACCGCAGACTGTTCAGATTCTCTTCTGACAGCATTTTTGCATTCAGCCCGCGCACTTTATTGCCTTCCACCTGCATGCGCGAACCGTCCGGGATCCCGTTAAGGTACTTACCGGTCAGCAGCCCCTGAGCCAGCGGCGTGAACGCGATGCAGCCCGCGCCGTTTTGTTTCAGCGTATCCAGCAGGCCGCTTTTATCCACCCAGCGGTTCAGCAGATTGTAAGACGGCTGGTGGATCAGCAGCGGCACTTTCAGCTCGCGCAGCAGTTCCGCCATTTTCTGCGTACGTTCCGGCGAATAAGACGAAATCCCGACATACAGCGCCCTGCCGCTTTGCACCGCATACGCCAGCGCAGCCGCGGTTTCTTCCATCGGCGTTTCTTCATCCACGCGGTGGGAATAGAAGATATCAACGTAATCCAGCCCCATGCGTTGCAGGCTTTGATCAAGACTCGCCAGCAGATACTTACGTGATCCACCGGAGCCGTACGGACCCGGCCACATGTCATAACCGGCTTTAGTCGAAATGATCAGTTCATCGCGGTACGGGGCGAAATCCTGTTTCAGCAACCGGCCAAAATTCTCTTCGGCAGAACCCGGAGGTGGCCCGTAGTTATTCGCCAGATCAAAATGCGTGATGCCCAAATCGAAGGCTTTTTGCAGCAAGGCTCGCTGGGACTCCAGCGGGCTGACATGGCCGAAGCTGTGCCATAAACCGAGAGAAAGTGCAGGGAGTTTTAAACCACTCTGACCACAGCGGCGGAATTGCATGGTTTCATAGCGTGAAGTTGAGGGCTGATACGACATGATGTTTCCTTTTCTAATAGCGTAGGGTTTTGAAACACTGTTTCTATACTAACGCTGAGAAAAATAACGGCAACATCAGAAAGTGGGTTTTAGCTCCCTCCCCTGCGAAGGAGCACAAGCAGCCCTTCGCAGGGAGCTGTTTAGAAATCCCAGTCCTCGTCTTCAGTATTCACGGCTTTGCCGATCACATACGACGATCCGGATCCGGAGAAGAAGTCGTGGTTTTCGTCGGCGTTTGGCGATAACGCGGAAAGGATCGCCGGATTCACATCCGCCATGCTGGCCGGGAACAGCGCTTCGTAGCCCAGATTCATCAGCGCTTTGTTGGCGTTGTAATGCAGGAATTTTTTCACGTCTTCGCTCCAGCCCACGCCGTCGTACAGTTCTTCGGTGTAGCGGATCTCGTTGTCGTACAAATCCTGAATCAGATCAAACGCCTGCTCTTTGATCTGCCGCTGACGTTCTTCGCTTTCCAGCGCCAGCGCTTTCTGGAACTTATAGCCGATGTAATAACCGTGAACGGCCTCATCGCGGATGATCAGACGGATCAGATCCGCGGTATTCGTCAGCTTGGCACGGCTCGACCAGTACATCGGCAGATAGAAACCGGAGTAGAACAGGAACGATTCGAGGAACACGCTGGCGACTTTCTTCATCAGCGGATCTTCGCCATCGTAATACGACAAAATGATCGCCGCTTTATTTTGCAGCGCGACGTTTTCTTCGCTCCAGCGGTAAGCCTCATCCACGTCCACGGTGGCGCACAGCGTCGAGAAAATCGAGCTGTAAGAACGCGCATGCACCGCTTCCATAAAGCAGATATTCGAGTAAACCGCTTCCTCGTGTGGCGTCACCGCGTCTTTCATCAGCGTCGGTGCGCCGGCCACGTTCTGTACGGTATCGAGCAGCGTCAGGCCGGTAAACACGCGGATGGTCAGCTGTTTCTCCTGCGCACTCAGCGTCGCCCACGACGGAATATCGTTCGACAACGGCACCTTTTCCGGCAGCCAGAAATTCGACGTCAGACGGTTCCACACTTCGAGGTCTTTATCATCCTGAATTTTGTTCCAGTTGATGGCTTTGCTGACCGGCTGCGGTACTAACAATTGTTTTACTGCGCTCATTTTTAAGTCCTTTCAGTCAGTTACAGCGTGCAGGAAACGCAGCCCTGAACTTCGGTGCCTTCCAGCGCCATCTGGCGCAGACGAATGTAATAAATGGTTTTGATGCCTTTTCGCCAGGCGTAAATCTGCGCTTTGTTGATGTCTCGCGTGCTGGCGGTATCCCGGAAGAACAGCGTCAGCGACAGCCCCTGATCGACGTGCTGCGTCGCTTCGGCGTAGGTATCAATGATTTTTTCCGGACCGATTTCGTACGCATCCTGGTAGTAATCCAGATTGTCGTTGGTCATAAACGCTGCCGGATAATACACACGGCCAATTTTGCCCTCTTTGCGGATTTCCACGCGGGACACAATCGGGTGAATACTCGAGGTCGAATTATTGATGTAAGAAATCGAACCGGTGGGCGGCACCGCCTGTAAATTCTGGTTATACAGCCCGTGCTGCATCACAGAATCTTTCAGCGCTGCCCAGTCTGCGGTGGTCGGAATCGCGATTCCAGCGTCAGCAAACAGCTCACGCACGCGGTCAGTTTTCGGCTGCCATTTCGCGGCCAATGCCTCATCGACATATTTGTCGAAATAAGCGCCGCTGGCGTAAGTTGAATCTTTGAAACCTTTGAATGACTGCTGACGTTCGATAGCGATCTGGTTCGACGCGCGGATCGCATGGAAAGCCACAGTGCAGAAATAGATGTTGGTGAAATCCAGACCTTCTTCTGAACCGTAGTAAATACGTTCGCGGCAAAGATAACCGTGCAAATTCATCTGCCCGAGGCCAATGGCGTGGGAATCCTGATTCCCCTGATCGATAGACGGCACCGAGCGGATGTGACTCATGTCCGACACCGCCGTCAGCGCGCGTACCGCCATTTCAACGGTATTGCCGAAGTCCGGGGAGTCCATGGCTGAGGCAATATTCAGTGAGCCGAGATTACAGGAAATATCCTTGCCAATTTCCTGATAAGACAGGTCTTCGCCGTAGATCGTCGGCGAATTCACCTGCAAAATCTCCGAACACAGGTTGCTCATGTTGATGCGACCTTTGATCGGATTGGCGCGGTTTACCGTGTCTTCAAACATCATGTACGGATAGCCGGATTCAAACTGAATTTCCGCCAGCACCTGGAAGAATTCGCGCGCGTTGATTTTGCTTTTGTGAATGCGTTTGTCATTCACCATTTCGTGGTATTTCTCGCTGATGCTGATTTCAGACATCGGCACGCCATAGACCTTCTCGACGTGATAAGGCGAAAACAGGTACATATCTTCGTTGTTCTTCGCCAGTTCAAAGGTAATGTCCGGAATGACCACGCCGAGCGACAAGGTCTTAATTCGAATTTTTTCGTCGGCGTTTTCGCGTTTGGTATCGAGGAAACGCAGAATATCCGGGTGATGGGCGTTCAGATACACCGCGCCCGCGCCCTGACGTGCACCCAGCTGATTGGCATAAGAGAAGGCATCTTCCAGCATTTTCATGATCGGAATGACGCCGGATGACTGGTTTTCGATACGCTTAATTGGCGCGCCGACTTCACGGATGTTGGTCAGCATAAACGCCACGCCGCCGCCGCGTTTGGAAAGCTGCAACGCCGAGTTCACCGAGCGACCAATGGATTCCATGTTGTCTTCAATGCGCAACAGGAAGCAGGAAACCAGTTCGCCGCGCTGTTTTTTGCCGCAGTTGAGGAACGTCGGCGTAGCAGGCTGGAAGCGGCCGGAAATTATCTCATCGACAAAATGGCGGGCGAGCTGAATATCGCCGCGTGCCAGCGTCATCGCCACCATGCATACGCGGTCTTCGTAACGTTCCAGATAGCGTTTGCCGTCGAAGGTTTTCAGCGTGTAACTGGTGTAATACTTGAATGCGCCCAGAAAGGTCTGGAAGCGGAATTTTTTGGCGTAAGCCTGTTTAAATAACGCCTTAATGTCTTCAAAAGCATATTGATCCAGCACGGCGGCTTCGTAATAGCCCTCCTCAACCAGATAACGCAGTTTCTCCGCCAGATTATGGAAGAACACCGTGTTCTGATTGACGTGTTGCAGGAAGTATTGGCGCGCGGCCAGGCGGTCTTTATCAAACTGGATCTGACCGTTCGCGTCGAACAGGTTCAGCATCGCGTTGAGCGCGTGATAGTCCGGGCTGCGGGTGCCGGGGTCGGTGATTGCTAGTTCTGTCGCTGCCAAAATTCTGTTACTCCCTGTCTGACCTTTGCAACGTCTTCCGGCGTTCCCAGCAATTCAAAGCGGTACAGGTAAGGCACCTGACACTTCTGGGAAATAATGTCGCCGGCAATACAATACGCTGCGCCGAAGTTGGTGTTCCCGGCGGCAATAACACCGCGGATGAGTGAACGGTTATGTTCATCGTTCAGAAAACGGATCACTTGTGCGGGCACCGCGCCTTTGGCCGATCCGCCGCCGTAGCTCGGCACCACCAAAATGTACGGTGAGTCAACGCGCAATTTTTCAGGCTGTCTGTCTGTCGGGATGCGGATCGCCGGCAATCCTGTTCTGCCGACGAAGCGATGGGTGTTTTCTGAACTGCTGGAAAAATAGACCAACGGATTCATCCGCCTGCCCTCAGAACGCGTTCTGAAGCTGGCGCAGGGCGCTGATCTTATCCGGGCGGAAACCAGACCAGTGGTCGTCACCGGCCACAATCACCGGCACCTGCTGATAACCCATCGCACGGACCTTCCCGAGAGCCTGCTCATCCAGAGTCAGATCGACAACCTGGTAAGCGATGCCTTGTTTATCTAATGCACGGTAAGTCGCGTTGCACTGGACACAGTCTGGTTTACTGTAAATAATAATGCTCATGATTCGTATTTCCATCTAGTAAGAAATCAGAGACAATTTTTGCCTGTCCGCTGTACGGCTGTTTCAGCCGGGGAAAGGCGCGAGAGTCGGTGCCATCTTGGCGTCCCGATGGATTGAATACTAGATGTGGTGATTTAAATTTTCAACCACACAATATGTAGTTTTTCCAGTTTTGCTTATTGCAAAAACGACAAAGCCCGCAGGAAGCGGGCTGGCGGGGAGAAACTTTTTTGGTTCAGATTTTTTCGCAACGGATTGTTTAAAAAATGCACTGCGCAAAGTGTGAAACTTACTGGCGCATACCCACAGCAAGACGGTTAAACGCATTCATCAGGCCGATAGCAAAAGTCAGTTCTGAAATTTCCACGTCGCTGAAATGTGCTTTCAGCGGTTCAAACGCGCTGTCCGGTGCACCGGTGGCGGCAATTAGCGTCAGCGATTCTGACCAGGCCAGCGCCGCACGTTCACGTTCTGAATACGCGTGGCTGACCTGCCAGCCCGCCAGCTGATCCAGCTTAGTTTGCGCGACGTCCATTTTGCGCAGCGCTTTGGAATGCATATCCAGGCAATAGGCGCAGCCGTTAATTTGCGAAACGCGCAGGAAGGCCAGTTCGATAATTACGTTATCCAGCGGACCGTTTTCCAGTGCGCCGAGCGCCGCTTTCATTGGCTCCATCACGGAAGAAGACAGAGAATAGTAAGGCAGGCGAAGTGCAGTCATGATGATTTCCTCTGGGATTTTTTGAAGTAAATTTTTCAGCAAAGAGTGACGCATCGTGCGTCTCAGTGACCGCTACTTTACGCTTCGTATGGTCTATACTACAGGGCCATAAAGTACCTATTTAAGCAGGTCATGATGCGCGGCTTCAGTCTTTCCTTTCAGCTCGATCCCCGGCGCAAAGCACCGCTTTACCGCCAGATTTATCAGCGGGTTAAACAGGCGATCATGGCCGGGCAACTCAAGCGTGACAGCCGCGTGCCGTCGGTGAGGGCGCTGGCCAGTGAACTCGGCGTGGCGCGCGCGACGGTGGAAAATGCCTATGGCCTGCTGATGGCGGAAGGTTTTTTGCAAAGCCGCGGACAGTCCGGAACGGTGGTCAGCGCGCCGGAAAGCTTATCCGTCCCCGCGCCAGCGCCGGTCAGGAAGAATGCCGCATCTAATCCCATCAACCCGATGTTGCCTTCAGTATCTTCGCTGCCTTTTCAGCTCGGCCTTCCGGCGCTGGATGCGTTCCCGCGTGCTATCTGGTCGCGCATTGTCTCAAGGCAAATCCGTCACACCAGCATGAATGATTTAGGCCATCCGCCGCTGGCGGGCACCGACGGATTGCGTAATGCGGTCGCACGCTATCTGCAACTTTCCCGCGGATTTACCTGCCGCCCGGAACAGGTCTTTATCTGTGGCGGATACGCACCGGTGCTGGATTTGATCATCGGCAGCCTGTTACAACCCGGTGATGGCGTGTGGCTGGAAGACCCCGGTTATCCGGTGACACAGGCATTCTTTCGTGCGGCAGGGGCGGTTGCCAGGGCGGTGAAAGTCGATGATGAGGGCATGGATGTTCCGCAGGCTGTTAAGCAGTTTTCTGCTGCACGGTTTGCCGTCGTTACGCCCGCTCATCAGAGTCCGACCGGTGTGACCATGAGTTTAGCGCGGCGTATGGCGCTGCTTGACTGGGCAGCGAAACAGCAGGCGTGGATTATCGAAGATGATTACGACAGCGAATTCCGTTATCACGGCCAGCCGCTGCCTTCTCTGAAAAGTCTGGATACGCAGGGAAGGGTTATTTACGCAGGAACATTCAGCAAAGTGATGTTTCCGGCGCTCCGTTGCGGTTATGTGGTGGTGCCGGAAAGTCTGGTGGAAAAAATCGAGGCCTATTGCCCGCTGCGAATTTGCGGCACGCCACCTCTGATACAAAGCAGCATTGCGGAGTTTATCGAACAGGGACATTTCTACCGGCATCTGAAACGTATGCGCCAGCTGTATGCTGAACGTCGTGGTTATCTCGAACAGGCGCTGACGGCGAAGTTTCCGGCGGACATATTGCGGGTGAATCAGCAGGCTGGCGGCATCCAGCTATCCACCAGTCTGAGTGCTCATCTCGATGATTCTCTGATCGCCAAAAACGCCCGCGAACAGGGACTGGCGGTACAGGCGCTTTCCGACTGGCAGGTTGAGTGGCGTGAGCGTAGCGATGCGTTGCGCCCGAACGGACTGCTGATGGGATTTCCGAATATCAGCTCGCAGGAGCATGCCAGCGGGCTGGTGCAGCGTCTGGCCGACGTCCTTCAAAACAGCCGCTGATCAGTGCGGCATCCGTCGGGCGATCAGGGTAAATTTATAATCATCGGTGCGGAAGGTATTGCGGCTGAATTCAAATACCGTGCCGTCCGTCAAAAATCCCTTCGAGATCTTCTGCAAAATCGGCTGATCAGCCGCCACGCCCAGCAGTGACACCATCTCTTTGGTCGGCATCAACGGAATAATTTCCTGTTCGCTGCGGTCAATCACCAGATGTTTGGTCTGCTCCATCCAGGCATATTTTGACCCCTGCATCACTTCGTAGGTCAGATCAGGAAAGAGTTCCAGCGGCATCCAGGTTTCTTCCAGTGTGACGGGTTTGCTGACAATAAAGCGTAGCCGTTTAATGTAATAAACCCGCGCCTGTTCATATAACGCCAGCGCTTCGGCGATACCGATCGGCGGCTTAAGGATGGAGAATGCCAGCACCTCGCTGTGCGACGGCCTGTCCAGAGGCTGTAACTTCTCATCAAAGCTGGTCAGCTGATAAATATCGTAATTGACCTTTGCTTCCTTCACGTAAGTTCCGCTGCCCTGCACACTTTCCAGCACATCCTGTTCCACCAGCAGCTTAATCGCCTGCCGTACCGTCACCCGGCTGACGCCAAACTGCTCGCGCAGTCGTAATTCCGTTGGCAGCGCGTCGCCTGTTTTGATTTCTCCGCGCTGGATTTGATCGCGGATCTGCGTCGCGATCTGGCGGTAAAGTGGCTGATTACTCACGTTTCAGGTTCCTTCAGAGCAGTTTAGGCAGAGTGTAGCAGTTCGTCCGTCCCGGCAAAAACAATACAACTGAACGAAAAATCTTCTATCTGGATCACATTCAGTCCATGCCTCTTTGCTGTTTAATACAAATACAATACAACAATAATACAAATATTGATGTTTCATCGATTCAGACAGGACAACTTTATGGATCTGACATTACTGACCTCACCCGAACTGATACATCTCAACACCACTTTTGCCAGCCGCGAACAGGCGATCGCTTTTCTTGCTCAGCGGCTGGATCAGCAGGGGATCCTTAATCATGCGCAGGATTTCCTGCATGCAGTTTCTGAACGCGAAGCTGAAGGCCCGACCGCGCTGGGCGAAGGGCTGGCCGTTCCGCACGGTAAATCTGCCAGTGTGAAGCGCGCCGCTTTTGCGCTGGCGACACTCCGGCAACCGCTGCTCTGGCAGGGTGTGGATGGCGATGAGCCGGTGAATATGATCTTTCTGCTGGCGATCCCTGAAGCCGAAGCGGGATCGACTCACATGCAGTTACTGACGGCGCTGACCACGCGGCTGGTGGATGATGAAACCCGTGCTGCATTGCTGGCAGCGCGCGATGCACAGGAGGTACTGACATTATTACGGGAAGAGGCTGCGCCGGAAATTGATGACCCGCAGGCTTTGCCTGAAGAGACACCTCTGGTGGTCTGTGTGACCGCCTGTCCGGCAGGCATCGCGCACACGTATATGGCGGCTGAATATCTGGAAAAGGCGGCTAAAAAATTGGGTATTCGCGTACATGTTGAAAAGCAGGGCGCTAACGGCATTGAGGATCCCATCACTGCCGCTCAGTGCTGCCGCGCCGTGGCCTGCGTTTTCGCCGCCGAAGTGGCAGTCAAAGACAGTCAGCGCTTCGACGGGATCCCGTGCATTAAGGTGCCGGTAGCAGAACCCATCCGCCGTGCTGAAGCTGTGCTGCGACAGGCGCTGGCGATGCAGCGTAAACCCGGCGAAACACTGGGATCCGCGCCGGTAAAGCCGCCGGAAAACAGCGTGAAGGCAGATTTAAAGCAGGCGTTGCTGAGCGGTATTTCCTTTGCCGTACCGATGATTGTGGCCGGCGGATCGGTGCTGGCGGTGACAGTGCTGATCGCACAGCTGTTTGGCTGGCAGGAACTTTACGCGCAAAAAGAGTCGTGGTTGTGGATGTACCGCCAGCTTGGCGGCGGTATGTTGGGCATTCTGATGGTGCCCGTGTTGTCGGCTTACACGGCGTATTCGCTGGCGGATAAACCGGCCCTGACGCCGGGATTTGCCGCCGGACTGTGCGCCAACATGATCGGCGCAGGATTTCTCGGTGGTGTGGCGGGCGGGCTGATTGCCGGTTACGTCATGCGCTGGATGAAAAAGCACGTCCGGCTGAGTGCCAGTTTCAACGGCTTCCTGATGTTTTACCTTTATCCGGTAATCGGAACGCTGATTACCAGCAGCATTATGCTCTTTGTGATTGGTGAACCCGTCGCGTTGCTCAACAGCAGCCTGACCGCGTGGCTGAACGGATTATCCGGCAGTAACGCGATTGTCCTTGGCGCGCTGATTGCTTTCATGTGCTCTTTCGATCTGGGCGGGCCTGTCAACAAAGCGGCCTACGCTTTTTGTCTTGGTGCGATGGCAAACGGCGTTTACGGTCCGTATGCCATTTTCGGGGCCACCAAAATGGTCTCGGCTTTCACCGTGACCGCTTCAACTGTGCTCGCGCCACACCTGTTCAAATCCTTTGAAGTCGAAACCGGAAAATCCACCTGGCTGCTCGGCCTGGCGGGGATCACTGAAGGGGCGATCCCGATGGCAATTGAAGATCCGCTGCGTGTTATCGGCTCCTTCCTGACCGGATCCGTTGTTACGGGCGCGATTGTCGGCGCGGCAGGGATCGGCCTTTCCACGCCGGGTGCGGGCATTTTCTCCCTGTTTCTGCTCCACGACGGCGGATTAGGCGGCTGGCAGGCGGCGGCAGTCTGGCTGGGCGCAGCGCTGGCAGGCACGGTGATTTCCACGCTGGTTTTGCTGAGCTGGCGGGGCTACGCCGTACGCCGCGGGCAGTTCTCCGGTGACGCTCCTTCTTCTTAAACTCCCTCATTTATTCACATTGCGCCCTGCCTTGCAGGGCATGAAAGGAAAGATTTTATGACAGTTTCCCGCGTTCATCTGACGCCGCATATGCACTGGGATCGCGAATGGTATTTCACCACCGAGGCCTCAAGGATCCTGCTGGTTAACAATATGGCGGAGATCCTCGATCGTCTGGAGAATGACCCCGACTATCCGTTTTATGTGATGGACGGACAAACGGCGATCCTCGAAGATTATTTTGCGGTTTGCCCGAACAACCGCCCGCGCGTGAAGGCGCTGGTAGAAGCCGGTAAGCTTATCATCGGGCCGTGGTATACACAGACCGACACGATGGTGGTTTGCGGCGAGTCCATCCTGCGTAATTTGCTGTACGGCATGCGTGATTGCCGCGAGTTTGGTGAGCCTATGAAAATCGGCTATCTGCCGGATTCATTCAGCATGTCTTCCCAGCTACCGCATATCTTTAACGGTTTTGGCCTGCAACATGCCATGTTCTGGCGCGGGTGCTCGGAGCGTCATGGCACGGATAAAACGGAATTCCGCTGGCAAAGTAATGACGGCAGTGAAGTCACCGCGCAGGTGCTGCCGCTGGGTTATGCCATTGGCAAATACTTGCCGGAGGATGAAGATGCGCTGCGCGAACGCCTGGATAAATATCTGCCGGTGCTGGAAGCCGCGTCACTGACCGGCGATATCCTGCTGCCCAACGGTCATGACCAGATGCCGCTCCAGCAAAATATCTTTACCATCATGGAGATGCTGCGCCGGATTTACCCGCAGCGCAGTTTCCAGCTCAGCCGTTTTGAAGACATTTTTCACCGTATCGACGCCATCAGACCTCAGCTGGCGCTGCTGCGTGGAGAATTTAATGATGGCAAATATATGCGAGTTCACCGCACCATTTCATCGACCCGCATGGATATCAAGCAGGCCAATGCAGCGATTGAGAACAAAATCGTCAATGTGCTTGAGCCGCTGTGTTCCATTGCCTGGCGCTTAGGTTTTGATTATCACCATGGCCTGATTGAAAAAATGTGGAAGGAAATCATGAAGAACCACGCGCACGACAGCATCGGTTGTTGTTGCAGCGACAAGGTTCATCAGGAAATTATGTCGCGCTTTATTCTTGCCGATGACATGGCCGAAAACCTCATTCAGTTCACGCTGCGTAAAATTATCGACAACCTGCAACCTGACGGTCACACCGCTGACCGGCTGGGGCTGTTTAATTTCTCGCTGCATCCGCGTCAGGAAACCATTAATACCACCTTAAGGGTCCGTGCCTCATCTTTCAGCCTGACTGACGACCAGGGGCATCCTGTACCTTATTTTATCCGCGAAACGCGGGAGATCGACCCGGGTCTGGTGGACCGGCAAATTGTGCACTACGGCAATTACGATCCGTTCATGGAATACGACATTCAGCTTTGCGCCACCCTGCCGGCGATGGGGTACGTGACGTTAAACGTCACACCGCACCAGCCGGGGATTTTGCTGCCTGCGCCGAAGGGTGAAGACGCCCTGGAAAACGATTATTACCGTGTGACGGTCAATCCGAACGGCACACTGGATATTCTCGATAAGCAGACATTCCGCCGCTATCAGCAGGTTCTGGAACTGGAAAACGGTTCCGACGATGGCGATGAATACGATTATTCCCCGGCGCGCGAGGAATGGCGGCTGACCTCTGGCGCGCTAAAGGCAGACGTGAGTTATCAGCATAAGCCGTGGCAAAGTACCGCGGTCATTTCACTGAAAATGCCGCTGCCGCGCACGCTGGAAGATCGTGCAATGCGCATTCTCAACAGTGAAATTCCCGTGACCGTCAACGTAACGCTTTCGAAAAACAGCCGACGGATTGAGATTGAACTGGCTCTTGAGAACCACGCCGAAGATCACCGGCTGCGCGTGCTCATCCCCACACCGTTTGCCAGCAAGACGGTGGTGGCCGACAATCAGTTCGGCTGCATCACCCGTCCTGTGGACGATACGGCAATGAAAAATTGGGAGGCGGAAGGCTGGAAAGAAGCGCCGGTGCCGGTGTGGCAACTCATGAATTTTGCGGCGTTGCAGGACGGTCATCAGGGGCTGGCGCTTTTTACAGAAGGGTTGCGCGAGTTCGAAGTGGTGGGCGAAAAGCGCGATACCTTCGCCCTGACGCTGTTCCGCGCTGTCGGCGTACTCGGGAAAGAAAACCTGCTGCTGCGCCCGGGTCGCCCCTCAGGCATCAAAATGCCGACGCCGGATTCTCAGATGCCCGGCAAACAGCTTTATCGTTTTGCGTTGTTCGGTTTCAGCGGCGATCACATCCAGGCCAGCGTGATGCAACATGCGCGTGATTACCTGACGCCGGTGCGCACCTACAACAAAATTTCGTACGACGCGATGAAGCTAAACCTGACGGACAACAAAACGCCTTCGCGTTTCAGCCTGATGCAAAAATGTATTTCGGGTTCGGTGCTCAGTGCACTGAAAAAAGCCGAAGATGACGAAGCGTTGATTGTGCGGGTTTATAACCCCTCCGAAACGCAAAGTCTGCAAGACAGCCTGCAGGTCAATGCGACACTTAGCGGATGGCAGGAAGTCAGCATGGATGAAACGAGGGTAAACACCGAAAATAGTGGCGGGCAAATGGGCGAATTTAAGCCCTGTCAGTCAAAAAGTTTTCGCATTCGCTTTTAATTTCAGCGAAAGCCACAAATAGAAAACGGAGCCCGGGGGCTCCGTCGTCTTTTTAGCAATTGCGCGGCAATGAGGGAGCCACGCGGATGTTTCAGATAATCCCGACACAGGAATGAAACACCGCAAATTGCCTCTTGTGTTAACGACGTCCCAGCAGGACACCGATAACAATACCGATAGCTGCACCGGCACCCACGCCATACCATGGGTTGTCTTTTACGTAGTCGTTCGCGGACGCGGCGGCGTCACGGGCATGCTTCGTCAGTGTTTCACCGTTGAAACGTGAACGGGCGTCGCGTAACACGCCTTCAGCTTTGCTGCGGAGTTTATCCAGCTCGTCCTTGGATTTATTTCCGGCAGACTGAAGCACTTCATCCAGCGTGTCAGCCAGCAGGGTTACGTCCTGATCGATTGTCTGTTCTGATTTATTAGCCATTCTGTCTCTCCTTGTTGTGAACTGTAGCTTTCGTTTTGCTAATGACTAAAGCATAGACCAAAATGTTGTACCGGAGGGCTCTTTGAGAACATCGGGCTATGACTGGGGGTGTTTTCAGGTCATGTAGCTGTCAGGAGAAATCAGGTGTGGCGCGGCTTTGCGTGATGCGGCTCAGATTTCTCTGCAAATGCTTTTGAGCGTTACAGCCAATAACATTTTTTGCGCCGTTTTACGTTTGATCCTCTCCGAAACCTGTTTATGCTATTGATTCCACTCGCAGCGTTTTCATCCCGGTTCTGCCCATGTTTTTAAGTACATTTCGCTCTAACGCAATGCTCAACAAACGCATTCTGTCGTTCATGCTGTTTACTTTCGTCGTCTATCTGACCATCGGTTTGCCGCTCGCGGTGTTGCCCGGTTTTGTGCATAACACGCTGGGATATAACTCCGTGCTGGCCGGTCTGGTCATCAGTGTTCAGTATTTTTCGACCCTGATCAGCCGTCCGCATGCCGGGCGCTATGCCGATCTTCTTGGGCCGAAACGGGTGGTGATTTTCGGCCTGATTTGCTGCGCAATGAGCGGCATTTTCTACGCTGCGGCGTTTTTCCTGACTGACTGGCCGCTGGCGAGCCTGCTTTTATTGTGTCTGGCGCGCGTTTTTCTTGGCGTAGGTGAAAGCTTTGGCAGCACCGGCACCACGCTGTGGGGAATTGGCGCGGTGGGCGCGAAACACACCGCGCGGGTGATTTCATGGAACGGCGTGGCGACCTACGGCGCGATGGCCGTGGGCGCGCCGCTCGGCGTCATGCTCAATCATGCGTTTGGCCTGATGAGCGTGGCCGTGCTGATTGTGGTTGCCGCCGCCATTGCCGCCGTTCTGGCCTGCCTGAAAGCTGCGATTTCTGTCACCGCTGGCAAACGGATTGCCTTCAAGGCAGTGGTCGGGCGCATCTGGCTTTACGGCCTCGGGCTCGGTTTTGGCACCATCGGATTCGGCGTTATCGCCACCTTTATCACGCTCTATTATGCGGACAAAGGCTGGAGCGGCGCGGCGTTTACTCTCACATTATTCAGCCTCGGGTTTGTGGGTGCGCGTCTGGTTTTCGGCAACATGATCAACCGCTTTGGCGGCCTGCGGGTTTCTCTGGTGTCTTTCGTCTTTGAAATCGCGGGTTTACTGATGATCTGGCAGGGGCACGATCCGCTGTCTGTTCAGCTTGGCGCGTTCCTCACCGGTTCTGGTTTTTCACTGGTTTTTCCGGCGCTTGGCGTCGAGGCGGTGAAACAGGTTCCGCCGCAGAATCAGGGCACGGCGCTGGGGCTGTATTCCGCGTTTCTGGATCTCGGATTGGGCATCACCGGGCCTGTTGCCGGTCTGATTATTTCCCATCTCGGCACGCCTTCTATCTATCTGGCGGCGGCCTTTATGGTAGTAGTGGCGTGGCTGCTCACCCTCAAATTATGGATGCAAACCGGCACCAAAAAACCCGCCGAATAGCCTTTTCATAGCAGGGTTTTGGGGTTTAGATAAATCCTAAATACGCCAAAACTCAGGATTTAGGCATTGTCTGGCAGAGTTATTGCGGTAAGGTCGCCTTGCGGTTAAAGAAGCGAGGAGCAACCATGTATTTACGGCCAGATGAAGTGGCACGCGTTCTGGAAACATCCGGATTTGAACGCGATTATATTGATGATAAAGCATACGGTTATCGCCGTGGCGAACACTATGTGTATGTAAACCGGGAAGCGCGGTTTGGCCGGACTGCCCTGGTAATACACCCGGCGCTGAAAGAGCGCAGCGAACGTTTTGCCGAACCGACGGCATCGTTTCGAAGCAGTGATGCGTATAAAAACTTCCCTCTGGATGTCTCGAGCGACAACGAAACGTATTATGGCATCTGCCACGGTTTCAGCTCGCGGCAGATCCTGGCCAGTTATCTGGATAACGTGTTCAGATAATCCGGAACAAACAGCGCTGCCGTTCAGTATTAGCAGAGGCAGCGCTGCCTGATATTTCTTCCCTTATTTCAATGGCAGCAAAATATCGGTTTGCTGCGCATGTTCCGGTAACTCCTGATCAAGATGCAGATAGCGGAAATACACCGGGAAATCCCGTAATTCCTCTCCGCTTTGCGGCAACCATTCCCGGTAAAGGTAATACACGCTGTCGCTGATGCGGTCATACGCTCCGACGTGCCGGACCACGGCGCAACGCCCGCCCGGCAGGCTTTTCGCCACCACGCCTTGTGGATTTTCGGGCACACGCCCGCCCGATTCAGGGTTTAACTCCCCGCAAACGTCAAAGCGAAAATCTTCACCCGGCGTCACCAGCGGATCGTTGTAGGGAATACCGTATGTCCCGCGTACAGTGTAATCCGACAGCCCCGACGCTTTTCGCCATTCAATGAATTTCGCGACGGTATTGTTCACCGTCATCGGGTCACCGCGATGCTCCAGCACCGCAATGCTCACTGGCGCAACCTCAATAATTTTCACATCCATATTTTCCAGCCTCTGCTGATTTTCCCTGCCGGGAAATTGAAAATGCACATGCCAGTCAACCCAGACGGGAGCTTTGCGAAACTCGCTGGGCGTCAGGCCGAAAGTGTTCCTGAAGGCACGGGAAAATGACTCCGGATTTTCAAATCCGGCATCAAACGCAATCTCAATGATCTTCTCCTGCGGATTTTGCACCAGCCGGAAAGAGGCTCTTTTCAGCCGCATCAGCGTGATGTAACGGCTGACGCTGACGCCGCAAAACTGGCTGAACTGGCGGTGAAAGTGAAACTGCGAAAAGCAGGCCACTTCACTTAGCTGTTCAACCGTCATCGGGCTGTCCAGATGCGCTTCAATATAAGCAAACACCTGCTGAAAACGCCGCTGATAACGATGAGTTTTTTCGTGATTCATTTCCGCTCCTTCAAGGCACTTACTTTGCACGGGTCGCCGCGGGCTTTCCTGACTGAGATTGCTTTTTCATCGTGAAGGCAAAAAAAATGGCCCCGCCAGGGCCATGGGTGAAACACTTCTGAACATCAGACCAGATGGATCTGATTGTAGGTTTCGTTGTAATCGCGACGAAACTGCGCCAGTTCGAAAGGCTCGATGTCCAGTTCAGCAAAGTAGAACAGCGCCAGTTCGGCGTGCTCACTGCTGAGCTGAGGCGGCAGGTGCGCGCGCACCAGAATGTTCCGCCAGCGGACAATATTTTCCGGAGAAGCATCTTTGATAAATGTCTGATAAATAAAAACAACGTAGGCCGCTTTGCGGATCTCTTCAGCATAGCCACCGCTGATGGAGCGGATAAACATCTGGCTCTGTCTTTTGCCCATTTCCAGCAGCATTGAATCAATGTAAACCGGTTTAATTTTCAACAGACTGGCGAGAGAAGCGTTCGCTTTACGGGTGTCTGCCGTCATAAACCAATAACCCACAATAAAAACCACAACAATTGCAGCAAGCATAATCCATATCATTCTGGACTCTGGCCTCCGGCCTTTTCTGGCGTGATGTGAAAGGTGCATGCAACACCCGATGCTGCGAGTTTATCTGCTAATGAAAGGAAATACGTGAAGGTGTGACAAAGAATTTACGCTCCGCGACGCCGGGAGACCTCGCGGAACGCATTCAGGGAATTAATGTGCCAGTGTTTGCTGGCATAAATACTGATAAATCTGCTGAGTATCTTTATCCGAACACAGCCGTGTGCCGATGTTCAGCGTCGCTGCGCTGCCCGCGGCAACGCCGAAACGCACAATGTCGTGCAGATCAGCACCGGCGGCGAGTTTGAGTGTCATCGCGCCTACCATGCTGTCACCCGCACCGACGGTACTCATTTTTTTCACCGGCGGCGGAACCACCTGGAATGCACCTTGCGCATCAACGGCCAGTGCACCCTGCGGCCCGAGTGAAACCACGACGCGCTCGGCTCCGCCTTCGCGGATAATTTTCTGCGCCGCGGCCAGCACGTCGCCCGGATTTTCCAGAGGCCGCCCGACCAGCGCAGAAAGCTCGTTCTGGTTTGGTTTCACCAGCGCCAGACCGCCCAGTTTCAGGCCCGCGGCCAGTGCATCACCGGAGCTGTCGAGAATGCAGCGCAAACCGGCGTCCTGCGCTTTGCGGATAAGATCGGTGAGCGCGTTAATGTGCGTGCCGGGTGGCAAACTGCCGCTGATCACCAGTATTGAACCGGCATGAATATTTTCGATTTTTGCACTCAGGCTGGCGAATTCAGATTCCGTCAGCCGCGCACCGGGCATGACAAACCGGTATTGCTCACCGGTATTTTCGGTATGGACATGCAGGTTTTGTCGCGTCCAGTCCTGGGTTTCTACTGTTTCGGTAGCTATCCCTTCATCAAGAAGTAACTGCTTTAGATGCTCTCCGGTCGGGCCGCCAATCGGGAACAGCGCTGTCGCCTGCCCGCCAAGGTGGACAATGGCGCGGGCAACGTTAATGCCGCCTCCGCCAGGCTCAAAGACCGGCGCGGTACAACGCAGTTTCCCTTCGGGATAAATCTTGGGTGTTAGTGTGGCACTGTCGAGTGAAGGTGCCAGAGTCAGCGTAAAAATTTTGGTCATCATCGTTCCCTCAGTTTTCCAAAAACTCCCATGAGGTTAGCACCCTGATCCGATTTTGCAGCCTCTTATTGCGTATTTAGTAAGCGAGATCAAACCTCCTTGCCGCGGAGCATTCTGTCACGGTAAGGTCAACGGATGTTCATCAAAGACACGTAAAAAAGAGTCAACTTTAAGGGAGTAAGCGATGGCCAGAAATATTGAGATTAAAGCGAAGGTTGATGATTTTTCCTCGCTGTACGAAAAGATTGCGCTGATATCCGACGGACTGCCGGACATTATCGGGCAGGATGATACCTTTTTTATCTGCCCGCACGGACGCCTGAAACTGCGCACGTTGGCGGCGGATCGTGGCGAACTGATCTTCTATCAGCGACCCGATCAGGCAGGGCCGAAAACCAGCTTCTATGTGCTTTCTGAAACTCACGATCCTGACAGTCTGCGCGAAACGCTCACACTGGCCTACGGTGCGGCAGGCAGGGTTATCAAGCAGCGCACGCTTTTTATGCTCGGCCAAACCCGTCTGCATCTCGACCGCGTAAAAGGGTTGGGCGATTATCTGGAGTTTGAAGTGGTGCTCGAAGATAGCGAAACACCGGAGCAGGGCATTGCGATTGCTGAGGATTTGCTTGAACGGCTGGGGATTGACCGGCAGGAACTGGTGGATCAGGCGTATGTCGATTTGCTTAATCAGAAAGGCAAACATCACCACGCTTAAGCCGGATATCACGTTGAGAATTGCCGCCTTCTTTTAACCGTTCGGTCATGAAGAGGGCGGCAGCGAGCTTTCGGATTACTTAGTCTCTTCCAGCGAATACGGCAGCGGCTGGATACTTAAATGGCTGGTTGTATCATCGCGAACGCGCAGGCTGGCGTCGGCTTCCAGGTCGTTGTTAAGAACGGCCTGAACGCAGACGGTGCCATCACTGAGCTGAACTGCCGCCAGCACGGTGCCGGTTCGACGCCAGTTTTCACCAAGTTGCAGTTCGAGATCGTCAGCCGGAGCCGGTACTTTTGAGGCTTTACCGGATAACCAGTACAGCGCGCGCTTGTTCGCGCCACGGTATTTTGCCCGTGCGACCATCTCCTGACCGGCGTAGCAACCTTTGGTGAAACTGATCCCGTCCAGCGCCTGAATATTGGTGGCCTGCGGGATAAACTGCGCAGTATTGGCGGTATCAATAACCGGGAAACCGGCTTCAATATCCAGAGCCAGCCACTGCTGGCTGTCGTTGCGCTGCGCCTGCTCACCCAGTTCTTCCACTACCTGACGGGCTTTTTCCGGGCTGGTGACAATCAGAAAACGTTCAGCGGGCAGGGAGAAATGCAGCAGAGTCGTTTCATCCTGCTGTACGACCGGCTGTTCTGCTGTTGGCAGCGTCGAGAATAACCCCGTCAGCGCAGCGCTGGCCTGAAAACCGGCCACACCGAGCAGCACCACGTCATCATCGGCGGTAAACGTAATTTTCGAAAACACGGCATATTTCTTTATTTCATTCAGCTGCGTGTCGCGCAGATTGCGGCGCTCGATATAGGCCATGCCATCGCCACGCGTGAACAGACGCAGGTTGCTCCACATTTTGCCTTTGGCGTCACAGTGGGCGCAAAGAATGTGGTGATCGACCGGCAGGGCATCGATGTCTGCCGTCACCTGACCTTGCAGGTATTTCACCGTATCGGCGCCGGTCATGGTCACCAAAGCCCAGTCTTCCAGTGAAATCAGGGTCAGCGGCAGATGCGAAGACGCTGAAGGTTTTTGCGGTGGAAAGGGGAATGCGTTAGCCATTTTCTTATCCCGGTCAATGAAATGTGACTGATGCTTCATGGTAAAAGAGCCTACCGCCTTTGAAAACAGTTATTGGTGCCTTTTACGGGATGCTTTCCAGAGAATGTAAAGCCAGTGACAGGTTTGCAGCAGGTTTTACGGCACATCACGTAGATTGACAAAACAGGGCACTGAAAAGTTACTTATGACGGCTGACGGCTGATAGAATCGCTTTCTATATAAAAGAATTCTCATTCTGTATCCCAAAAAAAGAGTCTCATTATGGAAAGCAAAAACCAACTGGATATCAATAACCGTTCCCGTATTCACTGGGCCTGTCGCCGCGGTATGCGCGAGCTGGATATCTCCATCATGCCGTTTTTCGAACATGAATATGATTCGCTGCCCGATGCCGACAAAGAACTGTTTGCCCGTCTGCTGACCTGTGACGATCCGGATTTGTTCAACTGGCT
Source organism: Rahnella sp. ChDrAdgB13 (assembly GCF_017655185.1). NCBI lineage: Bacteria > Pseudomonadati > Pseudomonadota > Gammaproteobacteria > Enterobacterales > Yersiniaceae > Rahnella > Rahnella sp. ChDrAdgB13. Next base: position 45,042 of record NZ_JAEMGT010000101.1, read on the forward strand.
GATGAATCACGGCGAGCCGCAAGACACAGAATTGCAGCGCATGGTGGCCCTCATTCAGACTAGAAACAAAGCCCGTGGCCCTGTGGCGATGTGATCTCAGGGTGTCCTGGCGCAGTCAGCTCATTTCACTGGGGTCTTACGGTGGTGTGATGTTACTGATTTTGCTGGCACCCTGGCCTGCCGGCTACTGGCCGGTATGGATGACATTACTTTTGCTGGTGCTCTTTGAATGCATCCGCAGCCAACGCCGTATTACGGCCCGTACCGGCGAAATTGTCCTGCTTGAGGATAACCGCCTGTTGTGGCGTGGCCATGAATGGCAAATTAAGCAGCCGGTCTGGATGATCAGCAGCGGTGTGCTGCTGACATTGCGTCGTGAAAAACGCAAAGGCGGGCTGGCGCAGGCGATGCGCAGCTCAAGACAGCGGCTATGGCTGGCGTCTGACAGTATGGGGCCGGATGAATGGCGGCACTTGCGCCAGATCTTGCTGAGCGGAGATCCCCGTAGCCCGGCTGAACCGGGCTGAGGTAATTACTGGTTCGTTGGCGAACGGCTACAGCAGGGCGTCCATTTCCAGCAGGATCTGCTCGCACCACTGTTGCAGGCGCTTATCGGTGAGATCAAACTGGTTTACGTCGTCGAGCGCGAGGCCGACAAAATGTTTACCGTCGGCGCTGAGCGGTTTCGGGCTGGTAAATTCGAAACCTTCCGTCGGCCAGAATCCGATGAAGTGAACGCCCATCGGGAGCAACTGATGGTAAAGCATGCCGAGCGCGTCGAGAAACCACTCGCTGTAACCGAGCTGATCGCCCATGCCGTACATGGCGACAATTTTCCCGCGCAATTTTAGCGTAGGCAGCTCATTCCAGACGGCCTCCCAGTCTTCCTGAATTTCGCCGAAATCCCATGTCGGGATGCCGAGGATCAGGATGCTGTAGTCTTCCATCTTATCGGGATCAACATCTTTAATGTTGTGCAGATCAACCAGCTCTTCGCCCAAAATATCGCGAATTTTCTCCGCGGCCATTTCGGTATAACAGGTGCTGGAACCGTAGAAAAGTCCAATTTTCATGCTTGCTGCCATAACGTCATCAGAATACGAATGGCAGGCAGTGTAGCAGATTTGGGCGAATGAAAGGCATAATGGCGGGTGTAGTCTGTACGCAAGCAACAGGAGTCGGGATGCCAAAACAAGATAATGCAGGCCATCAGGAGTTAACGCCTGAACAGGCTGCGCAAGCTGTCAATCAGGCCGATCAGGGTCTGACGGAACAGTTTCTCGATATGCTCTGGATTGAGCGCAATCTCGCAGAAAATACGCTCTCGTCTTATCGTCAGGACCTGAAATCGCTGCTGGGCTGGCTGCATCATAACGAAACAGATTTGCTGCACGTCAGCGCCGAAGATTTACAATCTTTTCTGTCTGAGCGCATTGAAGGTGGCTATAAAGCGACCAGTTCCGCGCGCCTGCTCAGTGCGATGCGTCGCCTGTTTCAGTACATGAACCGCGAATCGGTGCGGCAGGATGACCCGACGGCGCTGTTGTCCTCGCCGAAACTTCCGCAGCGTTTGCCCAAAGATCTGAGTGAAGCCCAGGTTGATGCGCTGCTGGCCTCGCCGGTGGTGGATGTTCCGCTTGAGCTGCGTGATAAAGCCATGCTCGAATTGCTCTATGCCACCGGTTTGCGTGTCTCCGAACTGGTAGGGCTGACGCTCAGCGATATCAGCCTTCGGCAGGGCGTGGTGAGGGTTATCGGTAAAGGTAATAAAGAACGGCTGGTGCCGATGGGCGAAGAAGCGGTGTACTGGCTGGAGAATTATTTCGAGCACGGAAGGCCGTGGCTGCTGAACGGTCAGTCTCTGGATATTGTATTCCCCAGCAACCGGGCGCAGAAAATGACGCGGCAGACATTCTGGCATCGCATCAAACACTATGCGATCCTTGCCGGTATTGATGCGGAGCGGTTATCCCCCCACGTGTTGCGCCACGCATTTGCAACCCACTTGTTAAACCACGGTGCAGATCTCCGCGTTGTGCAAATGTTGTTAGGCCACAGTGACTTATCAACAACTCAAATTTATACCCATGTAGCGACTGAACGACTCAAACTGCTACATCAACAACATCATCCCCGCGCGTGACGTGCCAGGGAAAAAGGACGAAATGATGAAAAAAGGTTTAATGCTGCTGACCCTTCTGGCTGCGTGTATAAGCTCCGCGGCGCAGGCTGACGATGCTGCAATCAAAGCCACGCTGAACAAGCTGGGAATGAACAATGCCGAAATTCAGACGACGCCGGTCACCGGCCTGAGCGCGGTTTCCACGGACAGCGGCGTCATTTACATCACTAATGATGGTAAACACGTTTTACAGGGGCCGATGTACGACGTCAGCGGCAGCCAGCCGGTTAATGTGACCAATAAAGCGCTGGTGAAAAAGCTCGATGCGCTGCAAAACGAGATGATTATCTACAAGGCCAAAAACGAGAAGCATGTGATCACCGTTTTTACAGACATCACCTGCGGCTATTGCCACAAGCTACATCAGCAAATGCAGGACTATAACGACCTCGGCATTACCGTGCGTTATCTGGCGTTCCCGCGTCAGGGGCTGAATTCCAAAACTGAAAAAGATATGCAATCCATCTGGTGTACCGGCAACCGCAAAACCAGTTTTGATGCGGCGATGCGTGGAGATGACATCACGCAGGCGACCTGTAAAAGCAGCGATATCGCGAAACATTTCGAGCTGGGCGTGCAGTTTGGCGTCACAGGCACTCCGGCCATTGTGCTGGAAGACGGTACTTTGATCCCGGGTTATCAGCCGCCAAAAGAAATGGCCGCGATGCTTGACCAGCGTGATCCTTCACATAAAACCGGTGGTTGATTTTTCGTGACCTTGCAGACTCAACTTCGCCGCCGTGAGGTGGCAACTGGCGTGGATCTTCCCGCTGAACTTTCCCCGTTATTACGCCGGTTATATCTGGCCCGTGGCGTTAAGCAGAGCAAAGAGCTGGAGCGCAGCGCAGCAGGTTTGCTGCCGTATCAGCAACTTGATGGCATCGCTACTGCGGTGAAATTGCTCCAAAAAGCCCTGAGCGAGCGGATGCGCATTATTATCGTCGGCGATTTTGATGCCGATGGCGCAACAAGTACGGCGCTCACGCTGCTTTCTTTGCGCAGTATGGGATGCGGTAATCTGGATTATCTGGTGCCGAACCGTTTTGAAGACGGCTACGGCCTCAGCCCGGAAGTGGTGGAACAGGCTGCATCGCGCGGTGCGGAGCTGATCCTGACCGTCGATAACGGGATCTCATCGCACGCCGGTGTGGAGCTTGCTCACGCCAAAGGCATTCAGGTGCTGGTTACCGACCATCACCTGCCGGGCGAAACGTTGCCGGACGCCGAAGCGATCATTAACCCCAATCTGCACGGTTGTGAGTTCCCGTCTAAATCTCTGGCTGGCGTTGGCGTCGCGTTCTACCTGATGCTGGCGCTGCGAAGTGCATTACGTGAAAGCGGCTGGTTTGAGCAAAACAATCTGGTGGTTCCGAATCTGGCGGAGCATCTGGATCTGGTGGCGCTGGGCACGGTCGCGGACGTCGTGCCGCTTGATGCCAACAACCGCATCATGGTGTATCAGGGCCTTAACCGAATCCGTGCCGGAAAATGCCGGGCAGGGATCCGCGCGTTGCTCGAAGTGGCGGGGCGCGAAGCCCGCACATTGTGCGCCAGTGATTTAGGTTTTGCGCTCGGGCCACGGCTCAATGCCGCCGGTCGCCTCGATGATATGTCCGTCGGCGTGGCGTTATTGCTCAGCGAGGATATCGGTCAGGCACGTGCGCTGGCCAGCGATCTGGATGCGCTGAACCAGACGCGTCGTGAAATAGAGCAGGGCATGCAGGTTGAAGCGCTGGCGCTGTGCGACAAACTTGAGCGCAGCACCGACGCATTGCCTTTCGGGCTGGCGATGTACCATCCGGAATGGCATCAGGGCGTCGTGGGTATTCTGGCTTCGCGCCTGAAAGAACGCTTTAACCGGCCGGTGATCGCGTTCGCCCCAGCGGGCGACGGTATTCTCAAAGGTTCTGGTCGCTCAATTGCGGGTTTGCACATGCGTGATGCGCTCGAGCGTCTGGATACGCTCAATCCCGGTCTTATGTTAAAGTTTGGCGGTCATGCGATGGCGGCAGGTTTGTCACTCGAAGAAGGCAAATTCGACGAGTTTCGCGATCGTTTTGCTGAACTGGTGGGTGAATGGCTGGATCCGTCACATCTTGAAGGCGTGGTCTGGTCGGACGGCGAACTTTCCGGGCACGAGCTGACGATTGATACCGCAGAAATGTTGCGCAATGGCGGCCCGTGGGGACAGGCATTCCCGGAACCGACGTTTGACGGCACCTTTCGTATCCTGCAACAGAAATTACTGAAAGACCGCCACCTGAAGCTGATGATCGAACCTGTCGGCGGCGGCCCGTTGCTCGACGGCATCGCGTTTAACATCGATCCGACATTCTGGCCGGACAGCAGTATCCGCGAAGTGCAGCTGGCATACCGGCTGGATATCAATGAATTTCGGGGAAATCGCAGCGTTCAGTTGATCATCGAGCATTTATGGCCGAAATAAGCGATTTTCATCCGCAATAAACCCTGCAAAAAAACGGCTCGTTGCTATAAAAAGACCGCTAATTCCGTTAGAATCGGCGGTTCGAATGGCATTGGGCCAACTCCGAATCTAACGTAAGACGCGAAAAATCATGTTTGAAATTAATCCGGTTAAAAACCGCATTCAGGACCTGTCCGAGCGGACAGTCGTTCTTCGGGGGTATCTTTGACTATGATGCCAAGAAAGAACGCCTTGAAGAAGTAAACGCCGAGCTGGAACAGCCGGACGTCTGGAACGAACCTGAACGCGCACAGGCGCTGGGTAAAGAACGTTCCTCTCTGGAAGCTATCGTTGAAACCATTGATGAGTTGTTGCAGGGTGCCGAGGATGTTACCGGCCTGCTGGAACTGGCTGTTGAAGCCGACGATGAAGACACTTTCAACGAAACCATCGCTGAACTTGATGTGCTGACCGGCAAGCTGGAACAGCTTGAATTCCGTCGCATGTTCTCCGGCGAATACGACAGCGCCAGTTGCTATCTCGACATTCAGGCGGGTTCTGGCGGTACTGAAGCACAGGACTGGGCGAGCATGCTGCTGCGTATGTATTTGCGCTGGGCAGAAGCCAAGGGTTTCAAAACAGAAGTTATTGAAGAATCTGACGGTGAAGTGGCAGGGCTTAAATCTGCGACCATCAAAATTATCGGTGATTATGCGTTCGGCTGGTTACGTACTGAGACCGGCGTTCATCGCCTGGTGCGTAAGAGCCCGTTCGACTCCGGTGGCCGTCGCCATACGTCTTTCAGTTCCGCGTTTGTGTATCCGGAAGTGGATGACGATATCGAAATCGAAATTAACCCTGCCGACCTGCGTATCGACGTATACCGCGCGTCCGGTGCGGGTGGTCAGCACGTCAACAAAACGGAATCTGCGGTACGTATTACCCACCTTCCGACCAATATTGTGACTCAGTGTCAGAACGACCGCTCCCAGCATAAAAACAAAGATCAGGCCATGAAGCAGATGCGTGCGAAGCTTTATGAGTATGAGATGCAAAAGAAAAATGCGGACAAACAGCAGCTCGAAGACAACAAGTCTGACATCGGCTGGGGCAGCCAGATTCGTTCTTACGTGCTGGACGATTCCCGTATCAAAGATTTACGCACGGGCGTCGAAACGCGAAATACGCAGGCCGTACTGGATGGCGACCTGGATAAATTCATTGAGGCAAGTTTGAAAGCCGGGTTATGAGGAACCAAAATGTCTGAGCAACAACCAGCAGCGCAAAGCGCAGAAACCGTACCAGATCTTAACAACGAGCTGAAATCTCGTCGTGAGAAGCTGGCTTTACTGCGCGAATCCGGTATCGCTTTCCCTAACGATTTCCGTCGTGACAGCATCTCTGATGAATTGCATGCGAAATACGGCGAAAAGACTAACGAAGAGCTGGAAGCCTTAAACATCGAAGTCACTGTCGGTGGCCGTATGATGACCCGCCGTATCATGGGCAAGGCGTCTTTCGTGACCCTGCAAGATGTGGGTGGCCGTATCCAGCTTTACGTTGCGCGTGATGATCTCGCCGAAGGTATCTACAACGAGCAATTCAAAAAATGGGATCTGGGCGATATCCTGGGTGCGACCGGTAAACTGTTCAAAACCAAGACCGGCGAACTGTCGATCCATTGTTCTGAACTGCGTCTGCTGACCAAAGCACTGCGTCCGTTGCCGGACAAATTCCACGGCCTGCAGGATCAGGAAGCGCGTTACCGTCAGCGTTACCTCGACCTGATCGCTAACGAAGATTCCCGTAAAACCTTCAAGATCCGTTCTCAGATCATGTCAGGCATCCGCAGCTTCATGGTGGAAAACGGTTTCATGGAAGTCGAAACCCCGATGATGCAGGTGATCCCGGGTGGCGCAGCGGCTCGTCCGTTCATCACTCACCACAATGCACTCGACATCGACATGTACCTGCGTATCGCGCCGGAACTGTATCTGAAGCGTCTGGTTGTTGGTGGTTTTGATCGCGTGTTCGAAATCAACCGTAACTTCCGTAACGAAGGCGTTTCTCCGCGTCACAACCCAGAGTTCACTATGATGGAACTCTACATGGCATACGCGGATTACAAAGACCTGATCGTTCTGACCGAAACTCTGTTCCGCACCCTGACAGAATCCGTTCTGGGCAGCAGCGTTGTGCAGTACGGCGACCAGACCTTCGATTTCGGCAAGCCTTTCGCCAAGCTGACCATGCGTGAAGCGATTTGCAAATACCGTCCTGAAACCAACGTTGCCGATCTCGACGATCTGGCGAAAGCGACCGCGATTGCTGAATCTATCGGTATCAAAATCGAGAAGAGCTGGGGTCTGGGCCGTATCGTGACTGAAATCTTCGAAGAAACCGCCGAAGCGCAACTGATCCAGCCAACCTTCATTACCGAGTACCCGGCAGAAGTTTCTCCGCTGGCGCGCCGTAATGATGAAAACCCTGAAATCACTGACCGTTTCGAATTCTTCATCGGTGGTCGTGAAATCGGTAACGGCTTCTCCGAGCTGAATGACGCAGAAGACCAGGCACAGCGCTTTGCTGACCAGGTTTCTGCGAAGGATGCCGGCGATGACGAAGCGATGTTCTTTGATGAAGACTACGTGACAGCGCTGGAACACGGCCTGCCACCGACTGCCGGTCTGGGCATTGGTATCGACCGTATGGTTATGCTGTTCACCAACAGCCATACCATCCGTGACGTTATCCTCTTCCCGGCGATGCGTCCGCAGACACAGAAATAAGTTGCCTCAGAAACAACAAAAGGGCGCTCCGGCGCCCTTTTTCATGCGGCAGATCACGCGATGCGCTAACTGCTTAAAACTCCAGCGCTTATCCGCAATCACGCCTTGCTCCGCCGCCGTAACCGGTTATAATGCCAGTCGCAAACCGATGCGGGTGTAGTTCAATGGTAGAACGGCAGCTTCCCAAGCTGCATACGAGGGTTCGATTCCCTTCACCCGCTCCAAAAGTACTTCCCAGACCTTCCGTAAACATCCGAAAAAACCAATAAAATCAAATGAATTAGCCGGTTTTCAGTCCGCTGGCGTCCGAGCTCATCCCTTGAAAGCCAGTGTCTGATGTGTATATGATCGCGTATAGTTTTTCTATACACACGGATTCCTATACACAATGCCTCTGACAGAACTACAAATTAAAAAGGCTAAGCCCACAGAAAAGCCTTACACCCTGAGCGATGGCCTGGGTTTATCCCTTCTTGTTGAGCCCAACGGCAGTAAAGCTTGGCGTTTTCGCTATCGTTTTGACGGTAAACCCAAAATGCTGTCATTAGGAACCTATGAGCACGTTTCCCTGGCTGATGCGCGACAAAGGCGTGATGAATCTCGTCGACTGGTTGCATCAGGTGTTAATCCAAGCACATTGAGGAAAGAGCAGAAAGCCGCAAAAACTCTTTCAGCAACTAACACCTTTGAAGCGATTACCCGTGAATGGTATGAGCATCGTTATGACCGTTGGTCGGCATCATACCGAACTGAGATGATGGATACCTTTGAGAAAGATGTATTTCCGTATCTTGGTTTTCGTCCTATAGCAGAAATTAAGCCTTTAGAGCTTTTGGCAATGCTTAGACAGGTAGAAAGCAGGGGAGCTACAGAGAAAGTACGCAAAGTGCGCCAGAGGTGTGGTGAGGTTTTCCGTTACGCTATTATCACTGGTCGCGCCGAGTACAATCCCGCGCCGGATCTCGCCTCAGCGATGAAACCCCATAAGGCCAATAATTATGCACATCTGGCCGCCCATGAATTACCTGAGTTCTTAAGTGAGTTAAACGCATATACCGGCAGCGTGATCACCAAAATTGCGACCCAGCTTCTAATTCTCACTGGATTACGACCAGGTGAAGTACGTAGGGCGCAATGGTCTGAAATCGACATGGAGAATAGGGTGTGGGAAGTACCCGTCGAGCATATGAAAATGGGGCGTCCTCATTTGGTGCCGTTATCTAAACAGGCAATAGGTTTACTTGAACAAATCAGAATCGTGACTGGCCGTTATGAACTCATTTTCCCAGGGCGAGACTTTAGAAAACCTATCAGTGAAGCCTCTATAAACCAGGTGATGAAACGCATTGGTTACAACGGTAGAGCAACCGGTCACGGATTCAGACATACCATGAGCACAATATTGCATGAGAAAGGTTATAACTCTGCTTGGATCGAGCTACAACTCGCTCATGTTGATAAGAACAGCATTAGGGGCACGTATAACCACGCTTTGTATTTAGATGGGCGTCGGGAGATGATGCAGTGGTATGCGGATTATATGGATAGTTTTGGCATCTGAATGATATAGATCCGATACCTTAACGTTTTTTCATTGTATCCAAACTCACGCTGAACAGGTGACTTAGAAAAAAAAGATTTATTAGAAAAGTGTTCACAGTGTTCACTTTTCTATTTATTCATTATATTTCAATTGATTATGTGGTGATCACCTTGTGCTGAGCTGTTCATTCCTGTTCACTTTCAAGTGACCACCTACCTTGTCATATGAAAAAACCGGCCTGAGCCGGTTTCTGTTTAAACTTGATTGATGTCGCTCTTTGGCAACCAATCAGCTTCGCAGTCCTCGTTTAATATCAGATTGGTTTGCACACCCTGATTGGTCTTTCTCTTTAAAAATTCAATCTCATACTCTTTCATCGTTTGCGGGATGAACTTGCCGAAGAGTGAGAGATTGATCGGGTGTTGATGCCCGCGCGCCTCCATAAATGACAGATAGGCGTGATAGAGGTATTTGCGAGGATTTGACGGGCGTATGTTTCCGTTGCCCATATACAAACCACTGGGTGCCTGAACCGCGAGCAGGTAACCGCAAAAATCGACCAGTGAATCTGAACTTCGTTTAATTTCCAGCGCTTCGTCGGAGTTTTGCTGCGCTTCCAGCAGTGCGCGGGCTTCGCCAGGCTCTGCAAAGCGTCCCATCAGATGGCGGACAATTACCGCGAGCTCTCCCTCTATTTTCTCGATCAGTTTTGGGTCGCGTTCTTTAGCCGATATGACTTCGGGGAAGGTAATGATCACCCGCCTGCGCGATACGCCGCCGCTTCGGTCACTGAACTGCATCGGATTGTTGTTCACCGCAAGGATCACCGCCGGAATGTGTGCTGAATAAGCATCACGGTATTTCGGGTCAATGGCTACCGCATCGCCGCCGGTGATGGCTTTAATCCCTGCACCGTCACCGCTCCATTTCTCCTGGTCGGGTAAGATAATCAGCGAGTATCCCACCAGGGAAGCCCGTTCGCGGGAAGACTCCAGCGTTTCGATGCTGGCGGAAGTGGTATTGTCATTCCCTGCAAGCATGCGCGCTATGGCTGCCATGACGCTTTTACCACTGCCGCCTGGTCCTGTCACTTCAAGGAATAATTGCCAGTCATACCGGTTCGCCAGAACCATGAAAAGCGCCGCGAGAATGCGCTCTTGCTTTTCGCTTTGCTGGTTGGCCGCCCGCGTCAGCCATTGCCAGAAGTGAGGGGCATGCTCGGCAAGATTTTCCCCTGGCTTGGCCTGCGAGTAATCCACGCTGTTGACGGTGCGCAACCAGTTATCTTTGCGGTGAGAGCTAAAACTTCCGGTACGGGTGTCAAAAACGCCATTGCGAAAACCAATTAAGTGACGCGCGGGCTTGCTCATTTCAGGCACCATGAGCTTTAGGGTTTCGATCATGCCGCTAATGAGGGGCGCTGAAAAAGGCGCTTGTGCTTTCTGAAATAGAGCGGCAATTTCACGGCTGAGGATCCTGTGCGGCAATACCAGCCACGCCCCATTCTCATAGCGGCAAAGATCTTCCCCCACCGGAGGCATAGCCAGACGGTGTTCATAATGGACTATCAGCAGTTCACACTTCTCACTCTGGCTCATGGCCTTGAGATCGGCATCACTGACCGTTTCAAAGGGGCTTTTAGGAGATTGCTGAGTAAAAGCGCGGAGCTGTTCCAGCGCTTTGTCACGACCTTCCTGCATGAATACATCGTTCCAGTCACCGGCTATTAAGGGGAGCGCAACCTCTCCGCTGACCAGATTTGCGGCTTCTTTCGCTTTCTTCTGTCCTGTGCCGTTTTCATCATTATCTGCCGCCATAAGCAGCACGGCATTAGGGTATTTCTCTCGCAGGCACTCAGCCAGATGAGGGAAGTTATTGGCACTCAGTGCCACATACACGGTTTCACCCGTCAGCGCATGTATTGTCAGACCGGTTACATAGCCTTCTGCCATCCAGATAACAGCGTTGTCGTTCCCTTCAAAATGAAGAGCGGCGCCGGTAACCTGCCCACCCGCAAGCATGCGTTTTTCCCCCGACCCGTTAATGAGCTGGGCGTTGACCAGGTTGCCTGACAAATCATAAAGCGGAATGACCAGGTCACCCGCCGCGAAATCTACGCCGCCCACGCGCAGGCCATTACCCTGTAAGGTCAGCACCTCCTTATCCGCCCAGCCTTTTTTCTCCAGATAGGCATTGCCTGAAGCTTTGCGGGCGACATTCACCAACATTTTCGCCTGCACGGCTGCCTTCTGGCGGGCATCGTCTTTTTGCTGTTGTACAGCGGCCTCGTCGTGATGAACCGCAAGAGGCTGAGTATCTCCCAGAATTTCAGCCACCTTCACGGCGGCTTCTTTCGTGGTGATATCCAGCATTTTCGCAACCAGATTTAGCCCGTCACCGGCACCGCAGTGGTTACATATCCAGGTGCCTCTTCCTGCCTGATTATCGAAGCGAAAGCGGTCTTTGCCCCCGCAAACGGGGCAGGCGGAATGATGCCCGCTAGGGGAAACGGTTATACCCAACGCAGGCAAAAGCTGAGGCCAGCGCCCTGTCGCGGCGCTCACGGTGTTTTGAACAATCATTTGTGTCATGTGCGCCTCTGTTAGTGCAGCGTGGTTTCAGGAGTGGTGTGAAGACAAGGCCGGAACAGTTCATCCATCATGGATTCTCCCAGCGGTGTCAGGCGGGGTTTTGCCACGAGAATATCGGGCTGCACCATATCCCTGAGCATGGCGCAGGCGATGTCCATCCCCAGCTTCGTGCCGTGCTGACGAACGTAGTAGCTTTCAACTTCTCTCGCGATGGTCATTTGCAGTTCATCAAGCGTGTAGCCGGTTTCAACGCCGTAGATGGTACAGGCATCGAGATAGGCCTGTGCCAGGGCGCGCCGGTAGAGGGCTGTGAGCACTTCAACCGGCAGGCAGGACTGCTGAGTCATATTCATTCGTAGACATCCTCCATTTGCCTTTTGATGGCGGTTTCACAGGTGTCTACCACTTTGCCGAGCTGGTCAGTCAGCAGCGCAACCATTGAGGCCATTGAGTTCAGCTGATCGCCGCTGGCTACGTGCCCTAATGAGTCCTGCGTATCAAGCATGTCGAGGAACATCACGCCGACGTTGTGAGCGTGTTGCAGGCGCAGGAAATCAGCATGCGGAATAGGGTAATGGGTGTTGGGGAAATAGAAGGAAGCGAGCTTGTTCATGCGGCCTCCTGAGCGGGCAGGCGACCGGCAAAGCACAGCACATAGTCGCGGGCAAACAGGCGACGGGCAGAATGTTCATTGTCGGCGGCGGAGCGCAGCATACAAACCGGCGCTTTGGGTTCAGCACGGCGCACGGCGGCGAACAGGAACGTAAATTTAGGGTGTGGCGTGGTGAGGGTTGTAGCCATGGTGGCAGCCTCAGGGCTTACGCATTAAAATGAACTTGTATTAAGTCATTGTACTCCCTATAAATAACCAAATTATGCGGAGA
>NZ_JAEMGT010000102.1:0-60336 GCF_017655185.1 Rahnella sp. ChDrAdgB13
CTTGCTGACAGCGCTTAGGGGCTGTATTTCCAAAATTGACGCAACTTTTCTTTGACGGAACACGGTAGCTGACAAGCCGGTCATCACGCGTGAATGCCGGGTTAGTCTGGGTTTCAACCCGGCCGGTTTCAACATCATGTCGGTTGATCTGGTGTACGCAGATGAGCAGACACCGATGCCGTGGCCCAATTTCACACCGGTCACGCTGAAAACCGAATCGGACATCAGCACGATCACGCTCCGGGTCAAATTTGCGGATTACAGCGACTACGAAACGCAACTTCGCTGGCAAGACGACATTGCCCTTACGCCGCAGGAACTGGGTTTTTACAGCGTCCTGTTTGATGCCGAAGACCTGAAATCCAGCTTTAAGTCGGTCAAAGGCAGCGCGACCTACCTGCCCGCGGGCCCGGCAAAAAAACAATCTTTTAGCTTCTCATTTTCCACAGAACCCACGTGGCAGGCCAGCTGGTGGGTCAACGTCCATTTTGCCGGTCTCAACGGCCAGATTGAATACAGCTGGAGTGGAAACCTGAAATCGCTGTTCCCGAAAACCTACGACTCTGGCCGCCTGAAGGCCAGTGTCAGCCCCGTCAAACTGCAATACACCAAGTGATATAAACAAGAGGAATGCCCTATGTTAACCACCGCTTTGCAGCAGTCGATCAAAATCCCAACGGATAAGTATCTGGGCGAAACTGAATATATCTGTACCTGTTACGGCGACAGCCTGGACAAGAATACGTATTACGTCGTGCCCGAAATCCCGGTATTTGTTGCCCGCGACGCTAACAGCCCCAGTTTCATGTTCTATAAATATCGCGGCGAAGACATGCAAGGCGGTTATGCCCAGTTCACCGTGATGCTGCCGTTGCCTCCCGATGATCTGCAAGCCAAAATCCGCGCTGAACTGTTTGGCAATATTCAGGGCCAGCTGACGGCGAAATCCACCCTGATTGTCACCTATGTTAAAGCCGAACAGGCTTCGGCAGCGGATCCGGAAAACCAGACTAAAAAAGCGGCGATGGACGCTGCGCTGAAAAATACCGGCCTTGACACCGATCAGGCCAGCAAATTTGTGTCGCTGTATGACAGCAGCAAAGGCAATGACCAGTTTCTTCCTGAGCTGATGCCGGAAGAAGCACAGAAAATTAAGCTGTTGCAGCCTAACTACACCTCGGCGCAGGCCACATTAATTCTTGATGACAATGAAAAATTCTACCGTCAGATCCCGACGCCTTTATCGCCATCTGGTTTAGGCGATAACAGAACCGTTTTCGGGCTGACACTGACCGGCGAAGGCGCCACCCTGTTTGAAAATGTGCTGGCGGGCACCGATAAAAACTCAAGCGTCGGCGTTCGTTTTAACTTCAATCTGGACGCTTCCCTGCCTGCGGCCAAAGTAACGGTGAGCTACGACAGCGAAATCACCAAGTCGGTCACGCAAACCATCTCTTACCATACGTGGTCGGCAGATGAGAAAAAGATTGAACGCGAATACATTGAGAAAGGGGCCATTAAAATTGATGTTCAGGTCGGGCTGACCGCGGCAGAAATGGGGATGACGGCCGATCAGTACATCAAGTGGAAAGAGGGCCTGACGGCGTGGGGGCAGAAACAGGTTGAGCAAATCTTAAGCAGTCAGACCGGCCTGGACATGAGTCTCGATATGCTAAATGACGCGGGTAACTTTGGTAAATTCCAGGAAAGCCTTAAACAGACCAAAAGTTTTACCCGGGTTTATGACGAAAACTCTGTCGTTTCCTTTGCCATCGCACCGCAAACCCAGCTGCCGTCTATCCAGTCCATCGTGGGCGAAGCGAACCTGAAGGATTATTTCAAAGAGTACGACCTGAACGATCCATTCTATCAATTTATTCAGCCTGAGTTCTATGTCACTCAGGATCTGGCGACCTATAACATCGCCAATATTGTCGTGACGGCCATCTACGACAAAGACAACCAGAGCACCTTGCAATTTAACCCTAAAGATATGGATCCGAAAAAAACCGGCAAATGGTTTATCAAGCCGGAGCTGGGCCGCGCGTTTAAATATTCCTACACCGTTAACTTCAGCGGTACACAGGCCAAACCCTATCATTCCGGCGATATTCAGAGCGACAGGGATCTGATCATCTCCATTAACACCGCCCAGTGCGGCGTCGTTTACGCCGATATTTCTACCCTGCTCGACCCGCTGGGATGGAAAGTCTTCAGCCAGGTGGTGGTTAAAACGCGCTATTCCGATCCCGATAAGGGGGTTGATCTTAAAACCACCAGCCAGGTCATCAGCGAATCAGCTCCGCCTAAACCGTTCATTTATCCCATCGGCACGACCGTAGATAAACCAATTTATTACTCTGCCGATTACTACGCCATCAATGGCGACAGCCTGACCTACATTCCCAATGGCGTTGAGACCAGCCCGCAATTGCCGGGTTATGGCCTGACGCAGGGCAATCAGATCCTGATCCCTAACGCCCTGCCTAAAGCGCAGAAGTACACGGTTATCTTCCAGCCAACGCAGAAAGACGTCACGCTGATCACCTATGAAATGACGGTGAAATACCCGAAATGGGACTTCAGTGAATCGCAAAGTATTGCCATCACCGAATTCGACAGTAAGTCGATGACCCAATATCTGACCTTCAATCTCATGCAGGCAGAAGCGGGCAATGAGCCGGAAATAAGCTATGTCTCGACCGTGTATTTCGGTGACAAAGGCGAAGAGAAAACGAAAACAGATAAGGTATCGAACACCACGACAATTGTGGTGGTGAAGTTCTGATGCTCTGAAATAACACAGGGCAATCAACGTTGCCCTGTTTTTACTTCCGTCACGCAGGATTGTCGCGATGAATAATCAGATCATAGTGCAAAACATTTGTTTTATCCGTGCCGACCCGGACAGACCTGTTTATTTTTACTGCGCCGCAGCGCCGGGCATTATGGTCACCCGCGACGATCAGCCCGCGGTCCAGCTACAGATTTTCAGAAACAGCAGCGAACCGGCCACCGTTTATTATGCCAGCTTGTCACTGCAAACTTTATTAGCCAGCAGCCCCGAAGCCGCGCGCGCAGCGGCAGATGCCAGCACGGATATCCCGCGCGATGCGGTGCTTTTGCCCTTGCAGGCTATTTCCTGCAGCGCAACGCTGAATATTCCCGGTTTCATTACCGGACTAACCAGTAAGACGGCGTTGAACGACCAGCAAAATTGCTATCTGCTGGCCAGGCTCGGCCCGCAAGACAATATCGCCCTGCTGACCAGCCTGATGGCGAAGCCGGAAACGGCACCTGTCACGGTCAGCTATAAAATTGATTATCTGCAACAGCTGCCGCCCGCAACCTTTGAACTTGAGGCCAGCTGGGACAAAGTTTATGAGTTCCTGCAAGAATCGATGGGCTTCAACCTGCTGTTTTTTTCGGTCGATATCGAAAATACCTCGTCACGGCTGATCACCGATAAAATCGTGACCATCAAAGTCCGCGACACAGACCCCGACAAACATATCGCGCAGGCCGGTGCCGAACTGACGCAGATCCTGCTCAGCGAATTCTTTACCCCGGTGTTTGCCGATGTCCCTGCGCAACCCCGGCCACAGGCCGGTTTTTATCTGCAGCGGGTTTCTGTTAAAGACATTGAGCAGCGCCGTTTGAGCGGAAAACTGAGCGAAACGACGGTGGTAAAACGCTCGGTTTATCCGCAGGCTTTATTCAGTGAACTGGTCAAAGGCACGGACTATCAGGCCGGCCGCGTGATCACGGAAACGGATCTGCAGGATGATTTTTTTGCCTCCCGAAACGTGCAGATAAACTTACTGACGCCCGAGCTGGACAGCAATATTCAGCTGGTGATGGCACGCCTGCGTTATGGCGACAACGTCCAGCAATATGCCTTCCGTAAAGGCGACGTTCTGCCCAAGCATTTCAAAGCACCGAGCATTACCGACCCGAACACGGGGAAAATGCTGTGGCCCGTCGGGTACGATTTTATCGTCTATTTTAATAAGCCTTTTGGGAGCGTGACGTCCGTCAGTTCCGGCGATCTGCAAACTGAGCTGGACGATATTTATCTGGATCTCGATTCCGTTTATGCCCGCTATGATTTTCTTATCCGCGCAGCAAGCCAGTTTAACTGGAACTGGTATCAGTCGGTTCTGGTTACCGTGCGCTGCCGCCACAGGCTCTTGCCGGGCCCCATCGTGTCAAAAATTTTTCAGATCACCTCCACGTCCCGGGAAGAAGATTATCCGGTCACGCTGCCGGACCCCGATTTGTATCTCTTTGACGTCAGCAAGGAGTACAGCAGTGAGGTCAATTCGCCGCATTTATCCGCCGTGCTTGATGAGCCGACCAGCCAGGATATCTCGCTGTTCTCCTCGTTGTATCACCAGCGGGTATTAACACTTTCCGCCAACATGGACTGGCAGGAGGTCGAAAAAGTGATCGTGTCGGTCAGCTACCCTTATTCTCCCACTGACGAGAATGCCTGCCTGCAACAGGTGTTTCAATTTACCGAAAAAGACGCCGCCATTCAGCGTTTCAGCGCTGATCAGCCAGACCCTGCGCGGCTCACCGTCAACCTTGATATCTGGTTCACCTACCAGGATGGCAAAGGCGGTGATCACCCCGAGTACGTCCAAACCGCAACCGTTCAAGACAGTATCAATATCGCCAACCTCATTTAAGGAAACGCCATGTTATTACTTAGAGAAAGAACACAAACCATCAACAACATCACCTTCTTTGCTGATGACTCCGATGACAAGCAGTTCTGGTATTTACCCGGTGATATCCATATCGCGGAAAATGATAAAAAGCCGGTATTTTCATTGATTAAATACACCGGCGACGGCAGCGGTCAGCAAGGGGGCTACATCAACTTCGAGGTGAACACGTCCATTGATGAAGATGTACTCAACAACGCATTCCAGGAGTACCTGAGCAAACTCAAGGTGGATCCGAAAACGGCGCGCAAAACGCAGGTGATGTTTGACAAAGGCACGGTGAATTTCTTTGTACTGGGTGCGGAAGGGACGAACGGCGAGCTAATCAGCGCCCAAAGCCCCAGCCTTTTTGGCAAAAACAGCGCGATCTTCAGCGCGAAATTAACGCCGGAACAAGCGGTGATCCTGGAAGCCTCGTTTAATCAGGCGCAGGCACCAGCCGCCGTGGCGTACAACCTCAGTTTTACGGGCATCACGCCAGCCTTAAAAGTGGAAGTCGAAGCCAAGCTCGAAAGTCTTTATAAAGAGTTTGATCTTAAATTTGGGGCCAATATTCCGATCCCGGTCGAAACGCCCGCCAGCTTCTGGCTGGGTTTTGACAGCGTCATTAAGAAGCTACAGCAGGATCAGAAACTGATCATCAAAGTCACTGAAAGTATGCCAGGCGATCAGGCGGAAAAAGAAAAGGAATGGGCGTTGCAGTTTGTCAAAGAAGAGATTTTGAAAAGCTTCTTTACCGCTTCGCTGAGCCCCAACGACGACAGCAATACTCAGGCGAAATCGGCCAGTTCCTCCATTCTGGATTCCCTGATCGCCAGCGACAAAAAAGAGGACGAAGAAGGCGGAAAAGGCGGGCTTTTCCCCAGCGCATCACTGGAGATAAAAATGGTGCGCATCGAAGAGACGAAAGCGCTGAACTTCAACTACATCTCGTCACAGGCGATCACCCAGGCCGCGGTGCCCCAAAACTTTATCGGCAGCGATATCCTGCGGGCGAAGAAGGTTCCTCCCTACTTCATTGAAGTCAACGTTAACGATCCGTTCTTCCAGAAAATTGACTTCACCGTGCTCGGGCCGGACGGATTTGATGAATACGGCATTAAAGCCGCGAGCTTCAAAATCGGCTACAACAATCAGGTCTATACCGCCCCGCCGTTCACCGCCGACGACGGGACATGGGGCAAGAATATCTCCCGGAGTAAAAACACCAATGAACTGTTCGATATCCAGAGCGAGTTTATTTTTAAATCCGCCGCCGCGTCCGGCTGGGAAGGCAGCAGCAGCTACCAGCCAAAATCACAATCGGCCTCAACCTTGCTGAATCTCGATCCCGGCTCAGTGCTGACATTCAATGAAATCTCCATTTTTCTGGACAAGAAATTTTCGTGGGAGAATTGCAACCAGCTGATCGTCGAGCTGGCTTATACGGACGATAAGCAGAGCAAAAAAAGCAAAAAGTACACCTTCAGCGAAGATAAAAGCGAAGCCCAGACCTTTAAATACCGTTGTCTGACCGAGAAACCGTGGAACGTTAACTACAAAATCACGTACTTCTTAGTCGGCGGTAAGACAACGACGCTTGATGGCAGCGAAAACCCGCCCGCTATCGTTATTCCGGCAGTAGCGTAGGCGACAGACAATGGTCGAACTTAACACCGTAATCCCAGTGGCATGGAACGCCCTGGTTAACGCACTTTGCCGGGAAGCGCCTTATCTGCGGGCAACGCTGACCGCGGAAATTGCCCGTTTCACGCAGGCACGTCTGGCATCCGGCGGTTTAGCGACGGCTTTTAATACCAGCCTGCTGGCCTACAACGGCTGTCCGCTTGAATTTACTGTTTCGACGTCAAAACCGCAGGCGCTTGCCTGCACTCTGGATCCCTTTTTACCTTATTACGCAGAAGATCGCCGGATAGACGCGTTTGCCCGCCATTACCGGCAGATAGTTGCGCCGGTTTCGCAGAATGACGCTGACATTCGTTTTGATGCGGCAGCCATAATGCAAAACCAAAGCGCGCAACCGCTGCGGTTTGGCTCCTGGCTGGGGCGAAAATATACGCCTGAAGGGATGAAAACGAAGATCTATTCCGAGGTGCAGTCCGGTGGTTTTGACGAAACGAACTGGCCCGGCGCGATGGAGAATCTCTCCCTCGCCGCCTGCCGGGAAGCCGGATTGTCATTGCTGATGACCGGCGAATATCCGCAGCAATCCGCCTCGCCGCGTGAGTATTACTTTCAATGGCATAGCGCGCACATCACGCACGCTGACATTGCGGCGGTCATGCGTTTTTTTGACTGTGAATCGCTTTGGCCTGCGCTGAAGCCCTTGCTGGAGCAGGCCGTACAACAAACCCTAAACGGGCAGGTTTTTCCGGCGACAACCTACGGTTTTAGTCTGGTTTATGGACAGGATGCAAAGCCTGCAAGCTTCACGCTGTTTGTGATGGCGGCAAGTTTCTTTGGTGATAATCAGCGGGTTTTCCCCGCAGTTCAGAACCTGCTGACGCAAAATGACCAACAGCTGCCTTTACTGCAACGGGTGGTTACTGAGCAAATTCCCATACAGTTCAACGTGGTGGGCTTTTCGGTGGACAGGCAGGGAAGCCGTGCCATCAGCTGCACTTTCAGCCCGCAGAATAGTCATTTTGAGACATTGCCGGTCAGACCATCGCCGCCGTCAGTACACACGCCCCGGCTCAGCCTGAAAGCCTTACTGGCGCAACAGTCTGCCAGCGGTGCTTTTGTGTCGTATGTCAGAACACCCGACGGGCGCTGGCATCAGGATGAAAATGCGTTTGTGACCGCGCAGGTCTTACGCACGCTGGAGAACACCGCGCAGACGGCTCCGTACATTGAAAAGGCGCTCGGTTTCCTGACAACCTGTGAAACCCGTCCGCACCATTTCAGTTTCTGGCCAGCCGCCGCCCATCCTCAGTGGATGGCGAACCTGAAAATCTGTGCCGATATTGATGACACGGCCATCATTACCGAACTGCTTTATAAATCTGGCCGACTGTCGCTCGCGCAGGCCCGGCAGACGCTTTCTCATATGAACAATTATCAGGTGCGGAAAGTGGATCCCCGCCTGAAAGCCACGCAAAACCAGTGGGCTGAGTGTCAGAGCTTTTATACCTGGATGCAGGATGAGAACCAACTCTCTCAGCTCGATTGCTGCGTCAACACTAATGCGCTGATTTTGCTGCACAGGCTGACGGATGAAGGCAGTCCTCTGCCGCCCGCTTATCCGCGCATTACTCAGATGCTGAATCAGGCAGTGCAATGGAGCGGCAGTGACTTCGACCGGCTCAGTACATTAACCCCGTATTACGCCCACCCTGCGGAATGGCTGGCCACACTGATTTACGCCCGACAAGCGGGGATCCCGCAACTCACGCCGTTGATTAATGCACTTTCCTGCTGGCAATTGCCCGCAGGACAACGGGAAAGCCCGCTTTATCGCCGGCATGACGGGCGCTATCTCTGGACGTCTCCCTGCCTGAATCAGTTCAGATCTCTGGCTCAAACTGAATATGCTGAGGAAAACCATGAATATATTTCTTAATAACCTGGTGGCGCTGAACCAAATTATTTTGCAAAACGCTCGCGAACAGTTCCCGGTTGCAGAGGGGAAACACCTGCGCTACCGGGCTGCCCAGGCGGTGCTGGCCGATGCGCTGACCGCCAAAGTGTGTACCGAAATCATCTCAGGAGAAACCCGCTACGAAATTGCGACCAGCACCGACGGCACAAGCTGGAAGATGATGCTGAACTTCGCGCTGAGCCAGCCGGTTCCGCAAACGCCTTATGTTGTGCTGAGCTTCAGCACCTTCGGCAATGCCGAAGAAATGGTCTTTGACAAAGTGATGGAGACTGAAACGGAAAATGTTTATCAGGCAGAGCTTGAGCTGAACGAGCTGGCACAGCGTGATGCGTTGCTGCGCGCCTTGTCTGATTTTGATGCGCAAACCACGCTGGTCGTTGCACTCAAAACCGATCACAGCATTACCAATACGATCACCGATCCTAAAGTTTTCTACTTCGCGGAAAACTACTATCCGTATATTTATCAGGGCATTATGCCGCCACCCGCGCGACTGCAACTGAAACTTCTGCCGCTGGTTTTTCAAAATGTGACCTACAACTATTATCAGGACTATGTTCTCCAGAATTACCTGTATTACCTGCCTGATACCTTTGAGGTTGGTCTTGGCACAGACCTTAAACCGATGCTCTCATTTTCATTTTCCGCCCCTGATAACGCCACGAAACTGGATCAGGTCAACGTCACGATGGACTACTTTTTACTGCCTAAGGTGAACCAGGCGCGGATTGCCAACGCCAGAGACCAGTTCACCCAGAAACATCCTGACGGAAAACTGATCCCGTTTGCCAATGCCGATACGCTGGCATTACAGCTGGAATTGCCCGCGGGTAAAACAGAGGAGAAGAATGCGCTGATTAACCTGCAAAGCGGCATCGCAGATTCGTTCACCCTGCCGGTCAGTCAGTTTGTGACAATCTGGGATGCTCTGTTTTCAAAATCACCGCAAAGCCTGTTACTCAAAGGGGAGCTGGAGGTTCAGTTCAAGGGATTCAATCCCGATAAACTGCCGGTAAGAATTGCGCTGGATGACAAATATAAGGATAAACCGCTCGATTTTATTACACAGTCCACGCCCGTGGACATTTCCAATACCCTTACGTTCAAAAGTGATCCCCAGGCCTACAGTTCGTCCGGGCCACGTCCGATCGAGCGTATGTTAGTCAATATCGGGAATGAAACTTTCGAATTGAATAAAACGAATCCGGATCACGACGCCATCGTAAAAGTATCGGTGATAGATCTCATCCTGCATCCGGATAAAAAACCCGTATATACCTATGACCTGCAAATTCGTTACGTCGACGGAGGAAAAGTGGAGCGTAATAACCAGACCACCACGTTTGAGATTATTTATGTGCCGTAATGTAATACCCGGAAAGGGCTGAATGCCGTCAGTTTAAATATCACAATCAGGAGATGCCTATGCCCGAAATCTGATATGAGAATAAAGATTCTGTACAAATTATTTAGCGTTAGATTCCCGAAGCAGATGATCTGTTTTGCGATCTGTCCTCGGCCATTTTTTGTGAAGTGACCTGTGCAGATTTCCTGCATATGTCTTTAAATCAATCTGTTAGCGAGGTTCAAATGAAACAACATTATATGCTCGTTATTGCTGCTGGTTTGCTGGTTTCCGCGTCATCTTTTGCAAAAGTTAACGACGTGCCTAAAGGGGCATTAGTAGTCCGTTACGGTGCGGCTAATACGGATGCGAATTACGCCAGCCAGGATGGATATCCGGGCACCTTACAAAACGTTTCGGCCTTATGCTCTAAAGCGAATTCCGGCGTTGATCAGGCTAAAGTCGAAGCGTTAATTAAAACGGATACCGGCAGATCTAAAGATTTAAAACAGGCAGGAGGCACCAATGCGTCCACGCTGGTTAATAAAAATGCCACGGTGTCCACGGATCCGCAGCCGGGTAACCCCAACCATTGCATAATCAGTAATATTGAGTTGAAAAATATCAAAGGTGCATGGCAAATGTTTGCACTTAAATAAGCAGACTAAATCAGGCCCGGTAATATTTTATGCGTGTTTTGCAGGAAATATTTTTCCGGGCCAGATCCCTGCTGAGTTGTGGCAGCCATTTCCGGCGCTGCGTATAAAAAGTTATGCTTTTCGGGTGTACGCGATCATGTGGGATAGCGCGTACACCACGCAGCCGAGGAAGGCGGCGGGGGCGAGGCTGTCATAGAGATGTCCCGGCTGGGCGCCGGTATACAATATGACCGCCGAAACGGCGATCCCCATCATCGCGCCGGGAATATGGATCCAGCGGGTTAAACGCTGTTTTTGTGCTTTGTAGGCGGCGAATTCCTGATTCGTGCGATCCAGCGCCTGGCTCAGGCGTTCGCAATCTTCTTCGTTATCGCGAACGCGCTCTGCCAGACGGGTATTTTCTTCCTGAATTTCAGCGAGCTGCTTTTTCAGTTTCGCTTTTTCACTCTTCGCGTTCTGCCCTTCGTACTCTTCCAGTTTCAGACTGGCACGCAGTTGCGTGACTTTACGGTTAGCCTCAGCCGTCAGTTCTTTCTGCTGACCGAGCAAGGCGTAATTACCGTCGGCACGACGGTTAGCCGCGTGGCGTTTGTCTTCTTCCCCGGTCACCTGCTCCTGAAGCCTGTCGCGGGCAGCGGCCATCGCCGCCATCTGACTGCCCATATAAGCGACAAGATTTCTGGACTCTTCCAGCTCGGCGGAAACTGAATTCCCGGCAGTTTGCTGACGTGCGCGCATCAGCGCCAGTTCGTCAGCGTGCCGTTTTTTCTGTATTTCAGCCTGGCGCAGCAGTTCGCTGACCCGCGTATTCAGACGGTATAATTCTCCTTCCAGTCGCTGAACGTCTTCTTTATTCCCGCTGCTGGTTTGGTTGCGTGCAACGGCCAGTTCATGGGTCAGACTGCGCACCTGCTTTTCCAGTGATACCAGTTTTTCGAGCGTGACGGCGGTGTCTTTAAAAACGGTTTTGACTTTGGCTTTATCGCCTTCAGCGCGGCTGAAACTGACGCCTCTGAGTGCGCTTTCCACTTCGCGGGCGATAGACGTTTTATCCATTGCCTTCATCCGGTTGCACGCGCTGGCCAGAAAAGTGGCCGCTTCATTGCTGTTACCGGTGCCAAAGGCTTGTTTGATAAGGCTCTGTATCACGCTCATTTTGTCGTGCTCGCTCGCAGGATATATTCAGGACACGCATGATGCAGACCTTAGGTGCATCAGATTCTAATTACTCATTGTATCAGATAGGATTTGTTTTATTTATCGAAGTTATTTTAAGCGGATGTTTTGAAGGATTAATGGCCGTAGTCTTGAGATACAAAAAGCCGGAACCCGGTTTCCCCCGCTCCGGCTGTTTTCATGCACAAATTAATGGAATTGCAGATATGCGACGTGGGTTTGCAGATATTCCTGCAAGCCGTGTTTGCCGTCTGCGCCGCCGACGCCGGATTTACGCCAGCCCGCATGGAACCCCTGCATCGCTTCAAAGTTTTCGCGGTTGATATAGGTTTCCCCGAACTTCAGCTGTTTCAGCGCTTTCATCGCGGTGTTGATATTGGAGGTATAGATAGAAGACGTCAGACCATACTCGCTGTCGTTGGCCATCGCGATGGCTTCTTCCAGCGTTTTGAATGTCGCGACCGGCAGGACAGGGCCGAACACTTCTTCATGCATGATCGGCATATCCTGTTTTACATCCACCAGCACCGTCGGCTGATAGAAGAAGCCTTTGTCGCCGTGACGTTTGCCGCCCAGCAGCACTTTCGCCCCCTGCGAGACGGCTTTCGCCACTTTGTCCTCGACGCGTTTTAACGCCGCACCGCTGATGAGCGGCCCCATATCCAGCTCTTTTTGTTCAGCGGTATTGCCGAAGGTCACTTTTTTCATCGCCACGCTGATCCGCGAAATGAATTCGTCGTACACGCCTTCCTGCACGTAAACACGTTCCGCACAGTTACACACCTGCCCGGTGTTGATCACGCGTGAGCTGACGATGGCTTTGACCGCAAGACCCAAATCCGCGTCATTCATCACAATGGCCGGGGCTTTCCCGCCCAGTTCCAGCGAGACTTTGGTGACGTTCTGCGCCGCAGCGGTCATGGTAGCGATACCCGCCGCCACGCTGCCGGTCAGGCTGACCATGCCGACTTTCGGGTTCGCCGCCAGTTCCTGCCCGACAACCGGCCCGTAGCCGGTGACGATATTCAGCACGCCCTTTGGCAGACCGATTTTGTGAATGATTTCTGCAAAAATAATGGCGTTGTTTGGCGTGATTTCACTCGGTTTAATCACGATAGTATTGCCGGTGATCAGCGCCGGTGCGGCTTTACGGGCAATCAGAAAGAACGGGAAGTTCCACGGCAAAATACCGGTCGTCACGCCGATGGCTTTGCGGAACACAAAGATATTTTCGTTTGGACGGTCACTCTGAATGATTTCGCCTTCGTAACGGCGCGCCCATTCGGCCATGTAATCGAGATAATCGGCGGTAAACAGCACTTCGGTTTGCGCCAGGCCGTAGGTTTTGCCGCCTTCCGCAATAATGGTTTCTGTCAGTTCGGCTTCGCGTTCGCGGATCCCGGCGGCGATTTTGTGCAGCCACACGCCCCGTTCCACTGCGGGCAACGCTTCCCAGCCCGCTTGCGCCGCTTCGGCAGCATCAATGGCTTTTTTCGCGTCTTCGGCAGAGCCTTCAGGGATCTGCGAAATCACCTGTTCTGTGGCCGGATTGACCACGTCAATCCACTTACCGCCGGTGTTTTCAACGAATTCACCGTTGATGTACATACGTTTTTGAACTGTGCCCATGTCAGAAATCTCCAAAGAACGGATAGAGGGATGATGAACGAGTTGTTAAAAAATAAGCTCTTTTTTGTAAAGTTCTAACAGCCTGTTCTATCCGTGACGTTTTTACCTTTCCGTGATTGCCAGTTGGTTTTGAGAAATGGCAAAAATGTCATGATCGGTCTGCCCGACATAACATTTTTGAAAATTGAGCATTTGTGAAAGGAATATGCCGGGTAGTTACTGACGGACGTGGCGGGGCGCATACCCAAATTCGCGCTTAAAGAGTGTAGAGAAATAATTGCTGTCGCAGAAACCGCACTGATGCGCGATGTCCGTGATCGAGCTGTCGCTAAAACGCAGCATGTTGCGCGCATTGAGCAGCCGCAGGCGGTTAAGATAATTGAGCGGCGTGCAGCCGGTTTGCTGTTTCATCTGGCGGTGTAATGTGCGAAGCGACATCGAGAATTGTTCCGCCAGCACCGGCCAGTTGATCTCTTCGTCATAATGCTCGTTCATCCAGTCCAGCAGATTATTCAGGTCGCCACCCTGCCCGCGATACCCGACGTCACGGCTGCCCTGACGCAGCAACAATAAAAGCTGCATGAAATACAGTTCCTGCTGAGCCTGGGATTCCGGCGTCTGGCTGACCGTTTTACGCGCCAGCAGGTCGATGAGCGTTTTAGCCTGCGTCACCTGGTTCGGGCTGATGCGCCAGTGCGCCGGATAAATGCCATCGACTTCCTTCGGCAGTAAATCACTGACCCCGTTGAGGAATCGAAACGCATTCGGGCCACGGTACAGAACGTTGGTCAGATGCAGATTGTCGGTATCTTCGTAAAGATGGTGGTCGCAGTGGCGCACAAAGCAGACGCTGCCTGCACTGAGGATCAGCGGATGGTCATTAAAAACGTGTGTCCCGGTGCCCTGTTCGACCAGCACAATCTCGTTGAAATCCTGGTGATGATGTTCAGGAAAAGTTTCCTGCGGGTAACGGGGTTCAATGGCGACCGGAAAATCTCCTGAAGGGAAATATTCACTACTGCGTAACACGGTCATTTCCGACTCCTTATTAACATTATCGTAATATCTTAGTCGTCACTGACGCCGTCATCGGGCTGAAATTGTGATCTGCCAGCCGCTTTTGAACAAAACCTTTCTTTCCCGGCACAATCTTGCGCAATCCGGCGTATGACGCAGGTTTACGCCCTCTTTCAGTGCGGTTTTTCCCTGCCCGAAATCGGTTTTTTTCGGGGCATTTCCATGGGTCGAAACAAGATTGTTATCAATTTGTGAGGTTGTTCTCTTAAACCTTTGCAGCTTTGCCATAGTTAGCGCAGAACTGGCACTCGCGGAAAGGTCAGATCCTCAGCAACCTCCTAGAGTCGTGATCATGCGCCTGGCGCGTCGGCAATTTTTGGTCGTTAAACTTTATGCAGACTTATGCGGAGTACAAACAATGAAATTAAAACACGTACTGAGCCTCACCCTGATCGCGAGCAGCATCCTGCTGGCAGGCGCGGCATCGGCAGAAGTGAAGATTGCGCTGGTGGCAAAGTCACTGGGCAACGGTTTCTTTGAAGCGGCAAACGTTGGCGCGCAGCAGGCAGCGAAAGAGCTGGGTGATGTGAAAGTAATTTACACCGGCCCGACCACTACCACCGCCGAAGCGCAGATTGAAGTGCTGAACGGCCTGATTGCACAGGGTGTTGATGCGATTGCGGTTTCCGCCAATGACCCGGACGCGCTGGTGCCTGTGCTGAAAAAAGCCATGCAGCGCGGCATTAAAGTGGTGTCCTGGGATTCCGGCGTCGCCAAAGAGGGCCGTCAGATCCACCTGAATCCGTCCAACAATGCGCTGATCGGCGAAACCAACGTCAAACTGGCCGCCGATGCACTGAAAGCGCTGAATGTCGAAAAAGGGGATGTCGCGATCCTCAGCGCCACACCCACCTCGACCAACCAGAATCTGTGGATTGCCGAGATGAAAAAGGTGCTGCCAAAGTATCCTTCCGTCAATCTGGTGACTGTGGCGTATGGCGATGATTTGTCGGATAAAAGTTATCGCGAAACTATCGGCTTATTGAAATCTTATCCGGATCTGAAAGTGATTATTTCTCCGTCTTCCGTCGGGATTGTGGCCGCCGCGCAGGCGGTGAAAGATCAGGGCAAAATCGGCAAAGTTTACGTCACCGGCCTCGGTCTGCCGTCTGAAATGGCGGGTGCGGTGAAATCCGGCGCGACCAAAAGTTTTGCCATCTGGAACCCGATTGATCTTGGTTACGCGGCAACCTATCTGGCCGACGATCTGGTCAAAGGCACCGCCACCAAAACCGAAGCCAGCATGGGGCGTTTAGGCAAAGTGAAACTGGACGCGGACGGCAGCGGCGCGATGGCTGAACCGTTTGTTTACGACGCCAGCAACATCGACAAATTCTCGAAAATATTCTGATCCTGACGGCGGCTCATCGTTTTGCGGTGAGCCGTTTTGTTGTACTTAGCCAGACAGGGGAAACGAAATGACAGATTCCACGACTCCGCTGTTGTCATTACAGGGCATCAGCAAGGTCTTTCCGGGCGTCAGGGCGCTGAATAACGTGCATGTGGATTTGTATCCGGGAAAAGTAACGGCCCTGATTGGCGAAAACGGCGCGGGTAAATCCACGCTGGTGAAAGTCATGACCGGCATTTATCAGCCGGAAGAAGGCGAGCTGCGCTATAAAGCGATTCCGATAAAACTGCCCAATCCGGAATCCGCGCACAAAGTCGGTATTACCGCCATCCATCAGGAAACCGTGCTGTTTGATGAGCTTTCCGTGACCGAAAATATCTTCGTCGGCCACTATGTTTACGGCGGAATTTTCAAGCGGCTGAACTGGCCGGCGATGCATCAGCAGGCGCGCGATATTCTGACGCGTCTGGAAGTGAACATCGATCCGCATGCCATTTTGAAAGAACTGAGCATCGCGCAACGCCATATGGTGGCGATTGCCCGCGCGCTGTCGTTTGATGCACAGGTGGTAATCCTCGACGAACCGACGGCGGCGTTGTCGCAGCATGAAATCGTGGAGTTTTATCAGATTGTCGAACGCCTGAAACATGAAGGAAAAGCCATCCTGTTTATCTCGCACAAGTTCGACGAGATTTTCGCGATTTCCGATTACTACACGGTGCTGCGCGACGGCAGTTATGTCGGCTCCGGCAAAATCAGTGATATCAGCGAGCAGCAGATGGTCACGATGATGGTCGGGCGCGAAGTCAGCCAGGCGTATCCGAAAGTGAACTGCGAACCGGGTGAAACGGTGTTGCAGGTACAGAATCTCAGCCATCCGACCGAATTTGCAGGCATCAGTTTCTCACTGCGCAAGGGCGAAATTCTCGGATTCTACGGGCTGGTCGGTGCGGGACGAACCGAGCTGATGCAGGCGCTGTTTGGCGTGACGCAACCGGGCAGCGGCAAGATTCTGATCCACGGCAAGGAACATCATTTCACCCGCCCTTCTCAGGCCATCCGCGCGGGAATCGTTTACGTGCCGGAAGAGCGCCAGAAACAGGGCGCGATCATCGATTTGCCGATCAGCCAGAACATCAGTTTGCCGCAGCTTAGTCAGCTCAACCCGCGCGGCGTGCTCAATGATAAAAAAGAGTGGGCGCTGGCCGACGATTATGCGCGCCGATTGCAGGTGAAAGCTTCAAGCTGGAAACAACCGGTGGGCACGCTCTCTGGCGGTAATCAGCAAAAAGTGGTGATCGCAAAATGGCTGGCGACGCAGCCGGACATCATCATTCTCGATGAACCCACCAAAGGGATTGATATCGGTTCAAAAGCGGCGGTACATCAGTTTATGTCCGAGCTGGTCGGACGCGGGCTGGCGGTGATTATGGTGTCTTCCGAATTGCCGGAAGTCATGGGCATGGCGGACAGAATTATTGTGATGCACGAAGGGCTGATGGTGGCGGAATTCAACGCGGGTGACGCGACCGCCGAAATGATTGTCAGTGCCGCCAGCGGCGCGGGCGAGGAGGCGGCATGATCAAGAATTTACTCAAGTACCGTGAGCTGTTGCTGGCGGTGGTGATTGTCCTGATGGTGCTCGGCGTCGGCGCACGCTCACCGGAGTTTATCGGCGCCGGAAACCTGCTTGAGATGTTCAACGACACCTCGATTCTGATCATCCTGGCGCTCGGCCAGATGATGGTGCTGCTGACCAAGGGCATTGATTTGTCGATGGCCGCCAATCTGGCGCTCACCGGCATGATTGTTGCGCTGATCAACTTCCATCACCCTGACATTCCGGTATGGTCGCTGGTCGTGCTGGCGACGGTTCTCGGCCTGATCATGGGCGCGGTTAATGGCCTGCTGGTCTGGAAAGTAGGGATCCCGCCGATTGTGGTGACGCTGGGCACCATGAGTATTTATCGCGGGATTATTTTCCTGCTCTCGAACGGCGGCTGGATTAACGCACACCAGATGAGCCCGGATTTCCTCAGCCTGCCGCGCGCGCCGTTTCTTGGCCTGCCGCTGCTCGGCTGGTGCGCGATTGCCGCGCTTATTCTGGTGGCGTATTTCCTGCGCTACAGCCGCACAGGCCGCGCGTTATATACCGCGGGCGGCAATGCCACGGCGGCGTATTACGCCGGCATCAACGCGGGCAAAATGCAGTTCATCAGCTTCTGCCTGTCCGGCGCGCTGGCGGGTTTCTGCGGATACCTGTGGATTTCACGTTTTGCCGTCGCCTACGTGGACGTCGCCAACGGCTTTGAATTGCAGATTGTCGCCGCCTGCGTCATCGGCGGGATCAGCACCATGGGCGGCATCGGTTCAGTGGTGGGCTGCCTGCTCGGCGCGCTGTTCCTCGGCGTCATTAATAACGCCCTGCCGGTGATTGAAGTGTCGCCGTTCTGGCAGATGGCCATTTCGGGCGCGGTGATTGTTATCGCGGTGATCCTCAACGAACGCGGCAATAAACGTAAAGGAAGACTGATTTTACGCCATTCTCCTTCCGTCCACGCATCAGGACCTGAATCAGAGGCCAGATCATGAATAAGACCTTAACTTCGCGCACGCCTGCACGGGAAAGTGTGCCGATGGCCGTGACGCCCTTCTTCCGCCGCCTGATGTGCTGGGAAGGATTTTTGCTGGTGGTGACGCTGCTGGTGTTCGTGGTGAACGCCCTCGCCTCGCCGTACTTCCTCAATATCTGGAATCTGTCCGACGCGACGTTCAATTTCACGGAAAAGGCCATCATTGTTCTGCCGATGGCGATGCTGATTATCGCCCGTGAAATCGATTTATCCGTCGCCTCCACGATGGCGCTGAGTTCCACCATAATGGGATTCTGCGCGCAGGCCGGTCTGCCGACACCGGCGCTGGTGGGCGTCGGGCTGAGCGTGGGATTATTGTGCGGGCTGATTAACGGGCTGCTGGTGACGCGCCTGAATCTCTCATCGATCGTGATCACCATCGGGACCATGAGCCTGTTCCGTGGCATCACGTATGTGCTGCTCGGCGATCAGTCACTGAATAAATATCCGGCCAGCTTTGCGTGGTTCGGGCAGGGTTATGTCTGGGGGCCGCTGTCGTTTGAGTTCGCGTTATTTCTGGTTTTGGGCGCTGTCTTTTACTTCCTGCTGCACAAAACCAACTTTGGCCGCCGTACCTACGCCATCGGCAATAATCCGGTGGCGGCCTGGTATTCCGGCATTAACGTGAAGCGTCACAACCTGACGCTGTTTGTGCTGGTCGGCGTGATGTCCGGGCTGGCGGCGGTTCTGCTGACGTCACGGCTCGGCAGTACGCGCCCGACGCTGGCGCTTGGCTGGGAGCTGAGCGTGATTACGATGGCGGTGCTCGGCGGCGTCAGCGTGCTGGGCGGTTCAGGCAGCATGACCGGCGTCATTATTGCCGCCTTCCTGATGGGTCTGCTGACCTTCGGCCTCAGCCTGCTGAACGTGCCGGGGATTGTGATGTCAGTCATCGTCGGCGCGATGCTGATTGTGGTGATTTCGCTGCCTGTGCTCTACCGGAGGCTGATGACAGCGCGGGGGAAATAGCGTCTGGCCTGCACTCCCCGTCTACGGGCGGGGAGTGCAGTTCGCCGAATAAATGACACTGAAGAATATCAGGTGAAAAAAATCATCAAAAACTCTTCTTTTCTGTTTGTTACTCAACCCTTTATTACCACCTTGTTACTCAATCCTTTATTACCCCCTCTTGATTAAAAGGCACACTGTCCCGTAGTTTAAACCCACAGCTTGGTTTCTGAATGTCTTGAAACAATGGGGAAAACATATGCGGATTTTAGTGGTAGGCGCGGGTGCGACGGGCGGATATTTCGGTGCGCGGCTGGCTCAGGCCGGGCAGGATGTGACATTTTTACTGCGCGAGAAGCGCGCGCTGGCGGTGCAGAAAGACGGATTGACGGTTCACAGCCCGCACGGTGATTTTCACCTGCAACCCGCCGTGGTACAGGCTTCTCAGCTGACCGGCCCTTATGATCTGATTTTGCTGACGGTGAAAAGTTTTGGGCTGGAAGCGGCCATTAAGGATATCGCACCGGTCGTTGGCGAAAATACGCTGGTCATGCCGGTACTTAATGGCATGAAGCACATGGAAACGCTCAGCCAGCGGTTTGGTGAGCACGCGCTGATTGGCGGACTGTGCAAAATCAACGCCACGCTGGATGCCGACGGCCATATCCACCAGATGACGCCGCTGCATCAGATTATCTATGGCGAACTCTCCGGCGGGAAAACCGAGCGCATTCTTAGCGTCGATCAGGCATTTCAGAGCGCCGGTATCGATGCCCTCCTTTCGGAAACCATCATCAGCGATTTGTGGGAGAAGTGGCTGCTGCTGTCAAGCTTCGGCGCCATCACCTGCACCATGCGCGGCAACATCGGTCAGGTCGCCTCTGCGCCTGGCGGAACGGAGTTCGCACAGGCCATCGTGAGCGAAGCATTAACCACCATGAAAGCCTTTGGCTACGCGGAACGCGCGGCGGCGGTGGCGAAAGTCAGGGAAGCCGTGACCGACAAAAATTCGCCGCAGACGTCATCTATGTATCGCGATATGACGCAGGGATATCCTATCGAAGCGGAGCAGATTATTGGTGACCTGGTAGAACGCGCAACGCGTGTGGGGATCAGCATTCCACTTTTACAGGCAGCGTATACGCATTTGTGTGTTTATCAGAAGAACCGCGAATAATATCTGATTTTGCCAAATTTGAAGGCCAGAGGATCTTCAAACGATAAAAACAAAAAACCCGCCAAAAGGCGGGATTTTTGTGGTGCTTCGATTAGCGGTCTGACAATAAACAGACGACTTGCGGGGAGGTGATTAACTCAAATTCACGCACCCGGCTACAAATCGCGCGAACTCATTGTTCTGGCATATCTTTCATGGGTTTAATTTGAGTTAAGTTGAGCCATAAATTCAGTCGCTTGCAAAAATCAAACAGGTTATTTCAATAAAACCGCCTGGCGTGATATCCAATACAAAATCCACCCCGGGAAATTTTATTCTTCGGGATTGCCTTTTTTAATGTCTGCTAATTCTTCCCAGGCAACATGCGTATCAACGTATTATCGCGGCGGCGGTAATGGTGCCAGAGCGCAGCGAAAGCGTGTAATCCGATCAGATAATATCCGGCATTCGCCAGCCATTCATGCAGGGTTTTTAACTGTTTTTGTAATGTCAGATCGGCCAGATAGCTTTTGGGCATTCTGATGTTAAACATCGTCCAGTCATGGCCGCCAAAATATTGCGACAAAATGCCCAGCACCGGTAAACCCATAAACATCAGATAAACAGAACCATGCGTGAGGACCGACAAACAATGTTGCCAGCGCGGTGGAACAGGTTTAATGGCAGGCGTGACGTACATCGCGCGGATAAAAAGGCGTACGCACATCAGAAATAATACGCAGAAACCCAGGCTGTAATGCGTAAGAGTTAATAGTTCTCGTACAAAGGAACCTTTGGCGAACGCGTCTTTTAT
Organism: Rahnella sp. ChDrAdgB13; assembly: GCF_017655185.1. Lineage (NCBI taxonomy): Bacteria > Pseudomonadati > Pseudomonadota > Gammaproteobacteria > Enterobacterales > Yersiniaceae > Rahnella > Rahnella sp. ChDrAdgB13. The sequence continues at coordinate 21,120 of NZ_JAEMGT010000102.1, forward strand.
ATCCATCGTCGTATAGGTCAGAACGACCAAAACAAACACCAGCCAGTGCAGCACAATTTGCGGATAAGAATATCGGGTACGCATAGAATTTCCGGTAAACAAAGTTACCGTTATCTTACTTGTTGAGACTTAAGCTTACATTAAGACGGCGGTAAACGCGCCGGGGAGAAGATTGTGTGGAAAGAAAAATTAACCGCTTTGGCGGTGAATGAATAAGGGCTTTAAAAGCTGAGAAGTTGGATAACGCTACCTGCCCGTTTCACAAGCTGACAGGTAACGCCCCAACACATCACGATTTAATTAACGCGCGATCAGGAAGCTTTCCAGCGCAGCGCCTTTATCCAGAGCGGCTTTGATGGCTGAAGGAGTACGACCCTGACCGGTCCAGGTTTTTTTGGAACCGTCGGTGTCGGTGTACTCATACAGCGCAGGGCGCGGCTTGCGCTTCGCTTTGGTGGTTTCTTTTGCCGCCTGATGCCCCAGCAGGTCATCAATTGCGATGCCGTCATTTGCCAGCATTTCACGATATTTCAGTAATTTCTCATCACGTTCTTGTTGTTGCGCGCTGCGTGCTTTCACGTTCTCGCGGGATTCTTCAACAATAGCGGTCAGTTTTTCCAGAATTTCTTCCAGAGTGCTTAATGGCGTTTCACGAGCCTGAGCCCGAAGTGTACGGATATTATTCAAAACGTTTAACGCGTTGTCCATGATGTGCTCACTTTAGGGGGTATCATTAAATTAGTGACACTGATTCTACACAAACAAATAATGATATCAATTGCGCCAGGATAATATTACAAGCGATTACACAATTCCTTTGCCTGCCGTTTAGTTTCATTGAATGTTAATATGCTATTTTTATAAGGGCTTGCCGCATGAGAATAAATAAAGTTATCCACTTTCCGCTTTACCCCCTTGAAATAGGTTGGGAATTATTAACCTAAATTTAGGCATCTTCTTAATAGTATCGCAGCGTGAATAACCGATGTTGCTATTATGCACGATTGACACAAGTTCTTTTCTTTTCGTGCGAACCGCTGCGGGGAAAATAGCGTTTTGATAGAATCATCCGATTTTTCTACGCCTCAACGCATTTTCTGCACAAGAAATAGGGCGTAATTTAACAATTCTCGCCTTAGACTGTGACTTCGGTCACAAACAGGATTTCCCTCATATTATGTTCAAAACCATTATTTTCGTGTGCTCCGCCTGCGTGTTACTCAAACTGGCGCTCGACTGGCAGGTTATTTTACAGACGGTTGAGGGCTGACCGCAGCGACTTTTGCCATCCTGATGAATTCCGACAGATTGCGCGTCAGCGTTCCCCGGCGCCAGATTAGCCAGGTCGTCAGAAAGCGGTAGTTATCCGCCAGCGGCCAGACGCTGACCGTCGTGCTGCCCGGCATACTTTCCAGCATGCTGCGCGGCATCAGCGCCAGCCCGCCGCCCGCAATCACACACGCCAGCATCCCGTGATATGACTCCATCTCGTAGATTTTGCCCGGCGCGGCACCGTCATCGGCAAACCAGCTTTCGAAATGACGGCGATACGAACAGTTCGAACGAAACGCATAGATAATTTCGCCGTTAACCTCTTTCCCCCGCGTCACCGCCGCGTGACTGAGCGGTGCCACAATCACCATTTCTTCCTGATAAACCGGGATCCCGTCGAGTACCGGATGCAAAACCGGCCCGTCGACAAACGTCGCTTCCAGTTCACCTTCCACCAGTTTATCCAGCAATTCGCCGGAAGGGCCAGTGCTCAGCGCCAGTTCGACTTTGCCAAACTGCTGATGATAGCGCGTCAGTAATGCCGGAATGCGCACTGCCGCGGTGCTTTCCAGCGCGCCGAGCGAGAAAATTCCCTGCGGTTCTGTGCCGGACACCGACAAGCGCGCTTCTTCGACTAAATCCAGTATGCGGTTGTTATAGCTGAGAAAATTCCGGCCCGCAGGAGAAAGCCGCAAACGCTGGTTTTCGCGGATAAACAGCTCCACACCCAGCTCGGCTTCAAGCTGTTTAATGCGGGTCGTCAGGTTCGACGGCACGCGGTGTACGCGCTGCGCGGCGGCGCTGATACTGCCGGTTTCGGCCACGGCACGGAACATCTCAAGCTGGGACAGGTTCATAGTGATTCTCAAAAAGTGAACGGTTTGCTTATTTTTATTCATTTTTATTAAATCGCGCAAGCCTCTATTCTTAATGAACTGGCTTAACGAGGACACCGAAATGACGACAGCAACTTCGAACACACATGCAATCTCAGTCAATCCGTTTAACGGCGAACATATCGCAGATTATGCGTACGACACCGATCTGGCACTTGAAGCCGCCGTTGCGCAGGGCTTTTCTGCCTTCAAGCAGTGGCGCAAAACAGACGTCAGCGAACGCGCTGCCCTTTTGATCCGCCTGGCAGCCGCACTGCGCGAAACCAGTGAAGACATCGCCCGCAGCATTTCTCTTGAGATGGGCAAACCGGTGAAACAAGCGCGCGCCGAAGTGGAGAAATCCGCCGGTTTGTGCGAATGGTATGCCGAAAATGGCCCGGCGATGCTGGCACCGGAACCGACTCGGGTCGATAACGGCGAAGCGCACATTCATTACCGCCCTTCCGGCATGATTCTGGCGATTATGCCGTGGAACTTCCCGGTCTGGCAGATCCTGCGCGGCGCGGTTCCGGCCTTGCTGGCGGGGAATACGTTCCTGCTCAAACCTGCGCCGAGCGTCATGGGCACCACATATCTGGTGAAGCAGGCCGTGCTGAAAGCCGGTTTCCCGGCGGGTGCATTTGGCGTGATCAATGTCGGTACTCCGGCCGTTGCCACGCTGATTGCCGATCCGCGCGTGGTGGCGGTGACGGTCACCGGCAGCGTGCGTGCCGGTGCGGCGATTGCTGAACTGGCGGGCAAACAGGTTAAAAAATGCGTACTGGAACTCGGCGGGTCTGATCCGTTTATCGTACTGAACGACGCCAGTCTCGACGAAGCGGTGAAAGCCGCCGTCGCCGGGCGTTATCAGAATACCGGGCAGGTTTGCGCCGCTGCAAAACGTCTGATCATTGAAGAAGGCGTGCTCGACGCATTTACAGCGAAATTTGTGGCGGCCACCCGGGCGCTGGTCGTAGGAAATCCGCTGGATGACGCCACTTATATCGGCCCGATGTCCCGTTTCGATTTACGCGATGAGCTGGATAAACAAGTTCAGGACAGCCTGTCCGAAGGCGCGACGTTGCTGCTGGGCGGTGAGAAAATGGCCGGAAACGGTAACTTCTATGCACCGACTATTCTCGGCAACGTTACACCGGAAATGACGGCATTTCGTCAGGAACTGTTCGGGCCGGTCGCCGCGATTACGGTTGCCCGCGACGCAGATCACGCGGTCGAACTGGCCAATGACAGCGATTTTGGCCTGAGCGCCACGATTTTCACCGCTGATGCAGAACGTGCAAAACAGATGACCGCAGAGCTGGAAACCGGCGGCGTGTTCATTAACGGATACAGCGCATCGGATCCGCGTGTGGCGTTTGGTGGCGTGAAGAAAAGTGGCTATGGCCGCGAGTTGTCGCATTTCGGCCTGCGTGAATTCTGCAACGTGCAGACGGTCTGGACTGACCGCACGTAATCACAGAAACGTGTGGTCAAAACAAGAATCACAGGATTCCACCATCCTGTGATTCTTTGCATTTAATTCCCCTGCGACGTCTCGGCGTAAATTGTGGTGACCGCCTGCTGATTGGCGCTCAGCGTTTCATCCAGCGTTTTCTTCCCTTCCAGCAAATCCGAAATATTCCGCCCGACCGCATCACCCATCTGATCAAAGCCCGGAATACTCACGTACTGCACGCCCTGATACGGCACCGGATATAATGTCGGCTGTTCCGGCGTCGCGGTTTCCACCGCCTGTTTTACGCCGTCTGCGTAAGGCGCGAGTTTCTGGTATTTCACCTGCGCGTAAGAAGAATAGCGGCTGCCCGGCGGGATAGCGCCCCAGCCCACGGTTTTCGCGACGTCCTGAATATATGCCTGCGATGTGGCCCAGGTGATGAATTGCTGCGCTTCGTCTTTATGGCTGGCGCGTTGCGGAACAGCCAGCGCCCACGCCCAAAGCCAGTGCGAACCGTTACTCGAAAGCGCCGTCGGCGCGGGCGCGAAACCGGCGCTGTCGGCGACAGGCGAAATCTGCGGATTAATTACCATTCCGGCGGCGACGGTGCTGTCGATCCACATCGCGCATTTGCCCTGCGCAAACAGTTTCAGGTTCTGACCAAAGCTGTTGGATGTCCCATCCGGCGGGCCGTAATCATGCATCATCTGTACGTAATCAGTGAGCACTGCACGCCACTCGTCGCTGTCGAGGCGCGGATGCCAGTTTTCATCAAACCATTCCGCGCCATAGGCGTTGGCCATCGTGGTGATAAACGCCACGTTGTCGCCCCACCCCGCCAGGCCGCGCAGGCACAGGCCGTAAACGCCTTGTGATTTATCGGTCAGCTGCGCCGCGAAAGCTTTCACTTCATCCCAGCTCGGATTTTTCGGCATGGTCAGATTTTTTTTCGCGAACAGATCTTTGCGGTAATACGTCATGCTGCTTTCGCCGTAAAACGGCAACGCGTACAGCGTGCCCTGCCAGGAAAGCGCGCTGCGGATGGGCTTGAGCAGATCATCGACATTGTAATCAGCGGGCAAATTGTTGAGCGGTTGCAGCCAGCCTTTTTTGCCCCACAACGGCGCTTCATACGTGCCGACCGTGATCACATCGAAATTCGCCTGCCCGCTGTTCATGTCGCTGAGCACCTGTTTGCGCAGCTCACCGTCGTCCATGACGTGCCATTCGAGTCTGATGTCCGGATGTGATTTCTCAAACTCACCGGACATCTGCTGCATGATCGTCATGTCACCGTTGGCGATGGTGGCAATTTTGACCACGGTTTGCGCCTGCGCGCTGGCGCAAAAGGCCAGCGGCAGCAAAATACTGAAGACTCGTCGCTGAAAAAGACCTGGCATGAGACCTGACATATTCGTGCTCCTTTTCGGCTCAGGCATTCGCCAGGCGCGGTTGACGGGGCGTAGTTTCCGGCGAATTCAGCGCAGGCAGCGGTTCCAGCACGCCTTCCACGGCACCCGGCGCAAACTGTGCTGACGGACGCAGATGGAAGAACGACATTTTCTCAACCAGCCGCGCTGCGTGTTCGTTCACGGTATGGCTGGCCGCGCTGGCCTCTTCCACCAGCGCCGCATTTTGCTGCGTCGCGCTGTCCATCTGTACGATGGCGACGTTAACCTGATCGATACCGCTGGACTGCTGACGGCTGGCGACGGCGATGTCAGCCACGTATTCCACCATTTTCGCCATGCCGCCGTTGATTTCCTGAAGCGTTTCGCCGGAGCGAAGCACAAGTTTGCTGCCCGCATCGACTTTGCTGACGCTGGTCTGGATCAGGGTTTTGATTTCCTGCGCCGCCGTGGCAGAACGTTGTGCCAGCTGACGCACTTCTGAGGCGACCACCGCAAAACCGCGTCCCTGTTCGCCTGCCCGCGCGGCTTCCACCGCCGCATTCAGCGCCAGCAGATTGGTCTGGAAGGCAATTTCGTCGATCACCCGGTTAATATCGGCAATTTTATTACTGGATTCTTCGATGTCACGCATTGCGGTCACCGCATCGTCCAGAATTCCGCTGCTTTGCTGCGCCTGTTTGCGGACGGTCTGCGCCAGTACGCTGGCCTGCGCGGCATTATCGGCGTTGAATTTCACCGTGGCGGTCATTTGTTCCATGCTCGCCGCTGTCTGTTCGAGCGAGCTGGCCTGCGCGTGCGTGCGCGAGGACAAATCATTGTTGCCGTCGGCCATTTGCCCGGCTGCGCTGCTCAGCGCCAGCGCGCTTTCCCCGACTTCGCGCACAATGCCGCTCAGACGGGCGTCCATTTTCGCCAGCGCCTGCATCAGTTCGCCCATTTCATCTTTCGGGATTGCGCCCAGACGGTGATTCAGGCCGCCTTCGGAAATGGATTCAGCCAGACGACGTGCGCGACGCACTGCGCCGGTAATCGAACGCACCAGCAACCAGCCCGCAATTCCGGCGACCAGTAAACCGACGGCCAGGATCGCCGCCATGCTGTTGCGCATCGTGGCGTACGCCGCTGAGCTGGTGGCGTAATTGTTTTCGGCATGGTTTCGCATCAGGTTATCCAGCCCGTCGATATCCTGCTGCAATGCCTGACTGCCACTTTTCAGACGCGTTTCGATAATGACCAGCGCACCGGACGGATTGCCTCCGGCGACCAGTTTTGCAGCATGGCTGATGGCGGCCTGATAACTGTTCAGGTCATCGAGAAAAGTGGTGCGGAGTTTTTCGCTGCCGGGCACGGCAAACGTGGCTTCATACGCCTTGCGCTCGGTGGCAATTTGCCTGCCGTAAGCATCAATCTGCGCGACACGCTGATCGACTTCTGCCGGATCGGTCCAGTAGCGCAGCGATTCAAACAGCGTCGCCGATTGCATCTGTGCCAGACGGTATAATTTTGCAGAATGCTGTAACGGTAATAACTCGGTGCGGTAGGTCGAAATCGCACGCTGATCGGCGGCGCGTAACCCTAAAATGGCCCAGACGGCGGCGACAGTCAGCAAGACGCACAACAATCCCACGATGCCAATCAACCGGCTTTTGATGGTAAATCCCATATCAATTCCTCTGATAACAGCGGTAATCCAACAGGAAGGCGTCAGCACCAGATGGCAAATGGGTGATCGCCCTTTGCACGGTTTATCGGCAGGCCTTGAAGAATGTTTAGTCAGTTATTTCAGTCGCCTGTGCCTGCGTCGCAATGACGACTTTGGCGATTTTAGATGGCAGTGGTTTACGTTTAATCAGGGATTTATGCTGCCGGTCAGACGCAAACATATTTTGTTACTTTACGATGGCAAAAGATTTTGGGACGGATAAAACACAAATGATTACTATTCACATTCTCATTGCGTGCTCTTCTTAAAATTTGCGATTCGGGCTGATGACTGCGGTCAGATGATCCTGTTTAAAGACAATGAAAAGAAGCGGCGGCGCTTTCTATTAATGTGGTTTTTACGGGATACATTATGTCTTTCAGTGGCAGGGATTACGGCGCGGAAACGTCTGCGCCGGAGAACAAAAGTAAGCTTTCAACCTCATTGTCGGCACTGGCGATCCTGGTCATGACGGCTTCCTCCGCGGCTCACGCCGCAGCCGCCACCGGCACAGCGACAGCCGCCGCGCCCGCCGCCGATGAGAATATGATTGTGGAAGGCACGACGGGCGGAACCTCCGATGAGTCACAGGATTACAACGTCAAAACCACGCGCGCGGGCACGAAAATGTTGCTGACGCCGCGAGACGTGCCGCAGTCCGTCAGCGTGATCACTAAACAGCGCATGCAGGATCAGAACCTGCAATCGGTCGGCGACGTGATGGATAACACCACCGGCATCTCGACGGAAGTGATCGACAGCGAACGCGTTTCCTATTTCTCACGCGGCTTTTACATCAATAATTACACCTACGACGGCATTCCTTCTTCCGTCAGCGATACCTGGAACTTTGGCGATGCCGCCGAAGACACCGCCATTTATGACCGCATCGAAGTGGTCCGCGGCGCAACCGGGCTGATGACCGGTGCCGGTAACCCGGCAGCGTCCGTCAATATGGTGCGCAAACAGGCGGACAGCAAAGAGTTCACCGGCAATATCAGCGCCAGCTACGGCAGCTGGAATAAGCAGCGTTATGTGCTCGACGTTTCCGGCCCGCTCAACGAAGAAGGCTCGGTGCGCGGCCGCGTCGTGGCCGGTTATCAGGATCAGGACAGCTGGCTCGACCGTTACCATAAAACCAAGAAATTCATTTATGGCGTGGTCGATGCCACGTGACCGATAACACCACGGTGTCGCTCGGCTACGATTATCAGGAAAACAATACCGGCAATCCGACGTGGGGCGGGCTGCCGACCTGGTACAGCAACGGGGCACGCACGCATTTCGACCGCAGCACCAACACTTCCGCGGACTGGACGCACTACAACACACAATCGCGCAAAGTGTTCGCCAATGTGAAACATGATTTCGATAACGGCTGGACATTCCGCGTCAACGGTACGCACGGCGAACAGAAATTCGACGACAAGCTGCTGTATATCGAAGACTTCCCGGACGCGACGACGGGCGAAGGGATTTCCGGGTTCGGCAGTAAAGACCGCGGAACGCGCAAACTGGACTCGGTGGATACCTACGCCAGCGGACCTTTCCAGCTCTTTGGCCGCCAGCATGAAATGGTCGCGGGCGTCAGTTACAGCCGCCAGCACAACTCGACCTACAGCGCCAACGGCCCGATCGACAGCGACACCATGGGCAGTTTCAACAACTGGAACGGCGATGTTGCGGAACCGGAATGGGACGACTGGTATCTGAACGCCGACGACGTGGTGCGCCAGAAAGCGGGCTACCTGGCGACCCGGTTCTCGCTGGCCGACCCGCTCTCACTGATTATCGGCGCGCGTTATACGCAGTGGAGCACCGTTGGCAGCAGCGGCAACATGAGTAAAAATAACCTCACGCCTTATGGCGGGCTGGTTTACGACATTGACGATACGTGGTCGGCTTACGCCAGTTATACCTCCATCTTCCAGCCGCAAACCTACCGCACCCGCGACGGCCATTATCTGGCACCGGCCACCGGGAAAAACTACGAAACCGGCCTGAAATCCAGCTGGATGAACGACCGCCTGACCGCCACTTTCGCCGTTTTCCGCATCGAACAGGATAATGTCGCAGAAGCTGACGGCGACAACTTCGTCAATGACACCAGTGAACAGGCCTACTACGCCGCGCAGGGCACGGTCAGCAAAGGGGCAGAATTCGAGATTAACGGCGCAGTGACCGACAACCTGCAAATGACTTTCGGCGCCACACGCTACGTTGCGCGCGATAACACCGGCGGGCGTCTCAACAGCAATATGCCGCAGACGCAGCTCAAACTGTTCAGCCGCTATCAGTTGCCGTGGATGCCGGATCTCACCGTCGGCGGAGGCGTGAACTGGCAAAACCGTACCTTCCAGGATGCCACCGGGCCAGACGGCAACACAGTGCGCGTGTATCAGGGCAGCGTTCCACTGGTTAATTTGTTCACCCGTTATCAGGTTACCCGTCAGCTCGCGGTGCAGGCGAATATCGATAACCTCTTTGACCGCAGCTATTACTCATGGCTGAGCGATTACGCCGTTTACGGCCAGCCTCGCAGTTATTCCGTCAGCCTTTCTTACGCGTTCTGATTTGACCCGATGAACGTTTTGCCGCAGGCGTTGTGCCTGCGGCTTTCTGTTCTCCAGAAAGCATTCATGAACTGAATTATTGAGTCAGGTCGTCTGCGGAAAAAACTTGAACAGGTCTAATAGATGCACCTTAATTTTCAGGTTACGTCTATGACCGGTAAACGCATCGCCCGTGAAAAACTCACTCTCCGCAAAATGATCCACAAATACCGGCCAAAGAAATAATGAGATTTCAGTACTAAGACTGCTTTCACCTTTCGAACGCCATCGCGTAATTAACCCCCTTTTGATGCGGTAATTGCGCGATTGGCTTTCGGAACATTCCGATAACATCCCTGAAATAAACCAACAAAAACGACGCCTGAACGTCTGATTATCTCAGGGAATAACCATGACTCGCCTTCATCGCGCAACAGGCGGCTGTGCCCGTTTTGTCTGCACTTTTCTTCTGTTGTCTTTAGTTTCGGTATCATCGGCCTTCGCACAATCCGCAGGCTGTACCGCACTGAATAACGCAACGTTTTCCTCCGCGACATTCGCTGCACAGGCTTATCAGGCCAGCCAGTTTGACGCCGGTGATACGTTGACCCTGACGTTTACCGACTCCGGTGCTGGCGTGAACAGTGACAACACGAATACCGACAGTTTCGGCCTGACGAACTACGGGATGAGCACGTTCACAACCTATTACCCCACAGCAGGCTCCGGCGGTACGGCGGGAACACATACTTATACCGTCACGGGCTCGCAACTGGTGAGTGCCGGACTCCGGTTTCGCATGACGACCAGCCACGGCTACCTCAGCCCGCTCACGGTTTCCTGTACCTCTGCGGCCAGCGTATCAACAGACGCCAGCCTTTCGGCGCTTTCGGCCTCTCAGGGTTCACTGTCTCCGGCGTTTTCCTCCGGCACCTCGTCTTACAACGTGGTTGTGGCCAACAGCGTCACCCGCATTTCTCTGACGCCGACCACCAGCAATAACACGGCAACCGTCACCGTGAACGGCGTTTCCGTCACATCGGGCAGCGCATCCGGTGCGGTTGCGTTAAGCGAAGGTAATAACACATTAAGCGTGGTCGTTACGGCGGGAGACGGGACAACCACTTCCGCCTATACCGTAGTGGTGCAACGCAGCGGGCTGCCACCGGTCGCAGGTTCGAACAGCGCCAGCGTGGCATTTAACAGCAGCAATAACGCCATCACCCTGCCCCTTTCCGGCGGAACAGCCACATCGGTGGCGGTAACGTCTCCGCCCGCACACGGCTCCGTTGTCATCACGGGAACCTCCGCCACTTACACACCTGCAAGCAACTATTCTGGCGCGGACAGTTTCAGTTATACCGCCAGCAATTCGTGGGGAACGTCCACTCCGGCGACCATCAGCCTGACGATTTCTGCGCCCACGATAACCCTTTCCCCCGCGACGCTCGCAGCAGCGATTTCCGGCACCGCTTACGCCCAGACATTCACGGCAAGCGGCGGTTCGGGCAATTACAGTTTCTCGATATCAGGCACATTACCGCCGGGTTTAACGTTCACACCGGCTGGCGAACTTTCGGGAATACCGGCAGCGGCGGGAAGTTATCATTTTGCGATTATTGCGCAGGATACGGCGAACGCCGCGTCGGGGACGCAAAACTACACAATAACGGTTTCCGGGCAGGCGCCGGTTGCCAATGCGGTCAGCACGACCGTCACCGGGAACAGCAGCAATAATGCCATTGTGCCCTCACTTTCCGGCGGAGCGGCGGCGTCGGTCACCGTTGCCACCGCCCCCCTTCATGGCACGGCGGTCGCTTCCGGCACATCCCTGAGTTATACGCCCGTTGCCGGATATTCAGGCACGGATACCTTCACCTATACCGCCAGCAATAACTGGGGAACCTCTGCGCCAGCCACCGTCAGCATCCATGTGACCAATGTGACGCTGAGCTTCACACCGGCCAGCAGCACATTGTCTTCTGCCACGGCGGGCACGCCGTGGTCACAGACCATCACGGCCAGCAGCGGCACTTCGCCTTACACCTACAGCGCGTCCGGCCTGCCCGCCGGCCTGACAATCAGCGCCAGCACCGGCGAAATTTCCGGAACGCCGACGGTATCTGGTCGCTATACCATTCAGGTCAGCGCTGCGGATAACTCCGGGATCACCGGCACGGTCAGTTATCAGCTTATCGTTGCCGGTCAGGCACCGGTCGTCAGCGCGGTGTCATCAACCGTGGTCGCCAATACCCGTGAGAATCTGATTGAACCGGTGTTATCCGGCGGCGCAGTAACGTCGCTTGCCATTGTGCAACAACCCGCACACGGCACTGCGGGGATCCAAAGCCTGAAAATCCGCTATACGCCTGTCGCGGGATATTCCGGCAGCGACAGTTTCATCTACAGCGCGTCTAACAATTTTGGCGCGGCACAGGCGACGGTCACACTTAACGTTACCGCCACGACGCTGGCATTTACGCCCGCCAGCGGGGCGTTGCCGGAGGGTCGTGCAGGCACAAGTTACCGTCAGACGTTCAGCGTTTCCGGCGGCACAGCGCCTTATCAGTACCGCATTTCTGGGGTTTTACCGGCCGGATTAGCGCTGGCTGGCGATACCCTGAGCGGGACGCCAGCCGCCGCAGGCAACAGCAATTTCACGCTGACGGCAACGGATGCCAGCGGCGTAACCGGTCAGGTCACGTATACACTCAATATCATCACTGCGGAGCCGGTGGGTGCGAGCCATGCCGCTTCCGTACTGGCCGGTAAATCAGTGCGCGTTAACCTGACCGAAAGCGCCACAGGCGGCCCGTTCACCGGCGCGCGCCTGGTTGATTTACCCCCAAAAACATTAGGTAACGCCACGCTCGGACAGAGTGAAAACAGCGTTTATCTGGATTTTGATGCTGCAAGTCAGGCTTCCGGCACAGTGGCTCTGCGTTATGTGCTGCTGACGCAAGATTCACAATCTGCGCCTGCGACAGTGACATTCACCATCGCAGGACGCCCTGATCCGTCAAAAGATCCAGATGTTCTCGGTCTGGTCAGTGCCCAGATTCAGTCGGCGCAGAATTTTGCGCGCGCTCAGATCCGTAACTTCAGCGATCGTCTGGAAACCCTGCACAATCCGGCCAGTGTTCACAGCGGGATGAACGGTATCCGCTTCAACATGCCGTCGTCTAAAAAAGAACGCGGACTTGACGATACGCTGTGGAATTCTGCCTGGGAAAATAACCGTCAGACCCCCGAATTGCCCCGGCTGACAGATAAAACCTCCGCACAGCATCCGCTCAACCGCAATAATTCACGCATCAATTACTGGACCGGTGGCTTTGTCGACTTTGGTCATTCCGGCAAAGACGGCGTGAGTTTCAGCCATACGCTGGTGGGGATCAGCACCGGCGCAGACTATCAGTTCACCCCTGCATTTACCGCAGGTATGGGGATGGGTTTTGGCCGGGACGTCAGCGACATTGGGGACAGCGGCTCCCGCAGCAACGGGCGCTCCGTCAGTTCAGCGTTTTATGGCAGTTATCATCCGGACAACTACTTTATCGATGGCCTGCTCGGCTATAGCCGTCTGGACTATGACAGCCGCCGCTACGTAACAGAAATGGATCACTACGCACGCGGCGACCGTGGTGGTTATCAGGTATTTGGCGCAGTCACCACAGGTTACGATTACCGCCTGCCAGACCTGCTTATTTCCCCTTACGGACGTCTGCAATTATCGCGCACCCGTCTGAACAGCTACACCGAATCGAACGCCGACGCCTATGATTTAGCCTTTGCCTCACAAGTGCTGAATGACGTCACCGGCGCCGTTGGGATCCGGACGCAGTACGCGTTGCCGCTGACCTGGTCGATGTTGCGCTGGCAAAGTCGTGTCGAATACACGCACGCCTTCAGCGATCAGGGACGCGCCCGTCTCGGGTATGCGGACAGCGGCAATGACAGCTGGAGCGCAGATGTTTTCGGCGACAGTCAGGAAAATATCGTGCTGGGCATGGGGCTGGATTTCCTGCTGCCACACAACATTACGCCGGGCATCGCGTATCAGGGAACGCTGGGGCTGGATGATGCGCGCAGCCGTTCGCAGATGATCATGGTAAGGGTGAATATCGGATTCTGAGGCGTTTAAGAAAAGAGTTACAGGGCGCGAAAGCGCCCTTTTTTATGCGGGATTTGGTGCGTGGTTTAGGCCGGGAACTAGCGACTTGCATCGACATCCGGGTTTTCAAGCAGGGCGAGATAACGCTGCGTTACTGCAGGAAGATTCTCTTCCAGCCATTTCGCCATTTGCTCTTCCTGAACTTTGATCGTCCTAAACGTCTGTGCGCCTTGCAGGTCACCCACGGCTTCGGCGGCAACAATCAGGGCGCTGTAACAGGCAATCTCGAAATGCTCGAACACATAGCCGCTGATCCCGCCCTTCACCACTTCATCGCTGACAAACATTCCGCTCAACGACTGTCCCATCGCCGTGGCTTTCGCGGCAACATCTTTAATCACCGAATGGGAAGTATCGAGGCGATCCAGCACATCCTGAACCAGTTTCTGCTGGCCCTGTGTTTCCACAATGTGCTCCTGGATGCGGCGCTGTAAAAGCGGGTAATGTTCAAGCCGGTCCGCCATTTTAGTCAGCATGGTTTCTGCTTGTTTTTCCATTGCATGCGCGTCACGCACCCAGTCAATATAATTTTCCTGCGCTTTAGATTTGCTCATTGTTATTCCTTTCATTATAGGGGACGTTACGTAATAGTTCGTGCGCAATTAACTCTTTGCAGTTTTGGTCACGGGTTGTGAACCCGCAATAACCGTTAATTTTTTATCGGTGTCTTTTTCTTCCTGCAATGTTTCTTCAAGTAATTTCGCAGCCTGAGAATATCCCAGTTTTTTCGCCAACGCGGCTAAGGTTCCGTAAGTCGCAATTTCATAATGCTCAACTTTTTGGGCAGCACCGATAAGCCCGGCGTCCAGTACTTCGCCTTTTTCAACAGAATCAATCAGCTCCTGCGCTTCTTCTACCAGCCCTTCCATCGCATGACATTTCATACGTTTAAGGCGAATTTCATCAGAAGACTCAACGACCTGATCTAATCTTTCGATCTGTCCCTGCGTTTCTTCAAGGTGTGTTTTGAAAGCATCGACCAGTTTAGGGTCAGTGGCGGCACGAGCCATTTTAGGCAGCGCCTTGGTTATCTGACGTTCAGCACTATAAACATCAGATAAATCATGAATAAATAATTCTTTTAAGGTTGTAATAGACATTGTAGTTCCTTTTTACGGAGGCGAATTTATTAACTCATTAAGCGTAGCCCCTTTGAGCCCCGTAAATTTTGTTTGAGACTTATCTCATCAGAAATATAAAATAAAAATCGTTTTTTATTCATCCCTAAATACGCTAACTCCCTGCCTGCTATGACGATAATATTATTTACCGACAACAGAAAAAAATAACATTGCTTTTATATTAAAAAGCAAACTTCCATTTATGACGTCATGAATTCAGGAAGTGCGTTCGTTTTGTTTGTTCACCGTCAAACGCATTTTCTGCTATGGGAAGTACAGAATATAACTCACTGCAACGCTTGAAATTTCTCTGGAAAGCAAACCTCAATTTCGCATTAAGCCTGTTGGTTTACTTCTTTGTATTACGCTATAGTGCGCCCGCTGCGGCAAAATCCGCAGCCGGGTTTCGCAGCCTGAATACTAAACCAGTAACACATATGTGATAATTATGTGTTGGGCTTCCTTGTACCTGTCAAACACCGATTTCGTGTTTGCACATTCAATGGTGGCTCAGGCAGGGCAACCCTCGGGTTGGCCGGGTTTCTGGTTTGTACCGGTACTGCGAACCTTGTCTGAGCTACCACCATTAAGAGTTTCGCAGCTCTGGCGGTGGTTAAATTAACAAACCAGAGAGTAAGACAATGAAACTATCGCATAGCCCCACTTTTCTGCCCTTCTGCACCGCGGTTCCTGCGCAAGCCAACACAGGAGCAAACCGTTATGACTAATCAGGACTGGCATCAGGCCGATATCATTGCCGCGTTACGCAAGAAAGGCACCACGCTTGCCGCCGTTTCCCGCGCTGCCGGTCTGAGTTCCTCGACGCTTTCAAATGCGCTTTCCAGACCGTGGCCCAAAGGTGAAATGCTGATTGGTCAGGCGCTGGGTATTCCCCCTTCCGTCATCTGGCCGGGTCGCTATTACCATCCTGTCACCCATGAGCTGATGCAGCGACCACCGCGCGCGGCGAACCGGATTTAAAAACAGGATTGAGGAAATAAGATTAAGGGTGCTAAATGCGCCCTTTTATTTGTTCATGTCAAAAACACTGAACCTGTAACCCACTGTAAATATCCTCTTTAAATACTGCGTTAATTGTGGCGGAAGTTTGCTTAACAATGAATTAGCAATTAAAGCTAAAGGTCGCAACATGAAAAGGTGTTTATTGGCATTGTGCCGGATAAATATCTCAAGTGCGCAATCGCCTCTGATTATTACGGCACATTCTGAATACCCGAATCATCCGGGTATAGAGACTGTATTAGTGAGGAGTAAATCCATGAAAGGCTTAGTAAATGATGTTTTATCCATATTCTATCCAAAAGCTGTTAAGCCTGTTTTGGTGCGCGCCGGATTATCGCATCGTGAAATAGCCTCCCTGCAAGCCGTCGGCGTGACCACGGTTTCCTGGGCTACGTCCATGGAAGAACTCAACAGCGCGTTTGTTAAAAAAGCGTTAGACGCCGGTGCCGTCGGCTACCACATCACCAATGTGGAATCGCACAAACCGGGCAAGGAAGATCAGCACGTTATGGCCGCAACGGCGACCTTCTACCATATCAACCACAAAGTGGCTTATGGCTAATGGATTACAACAGCAGTGTTGAAATGAAAATGCCGCACACCGGGAAGGTTTGCGGCATTTTTTAATTCTCAGAATGGCTATTTGCCATCAACTGAAGGGAACACTCTGCGCCATCAACGCCCATCATTCTCTTTTTCTTAATGTAAAGAACGGGTAAGATTAGCCCGAATAACAACAAATAAGGAAAGGGATAGGAAATGGGATCGATGGTTTTTTGTAGAGGATGCGGAAAGGAGATCCACGAGTCTGCCAAAGCATGTCCTCACTGCGGAGCCACTCAAGGCATTAATACGCAGGGGACTAAAAGCAGAATTGCGGCAGCTTTATTAGCATTCTTTTTAGGGGGTTTCGGCGTCCACAAGTTTTACTTAGGCAAAATCGGGCAAGGTTTCTTATACCTCATTTTCTGCTGGACGTTTATTCCGTCAATAATCGCATTCATTGAGTTCATTATTTACTTATGCGATTCAGATGAGAATTTTGCCAAGAAATACGGCTGAACTGACTCATCCGTCACGATAAAAGCCACTGTTTAAGTGGCTTTTTTTATGTTCTGCGCCAGTCAGCTTATGAAATTCATCGTGAGACGTTGTTTTGTGTCTAACACAAGCCCCCCGGATTATGCTCAGCTTTCATTCGGTAGACGTGTTAACCGGAAAATTAAAATTTAAATACAATGGGCAAGCAGGTGCCGCTGAAATCTGAAGTGCTTTTGCGGCGGGACAACAAATTGATTTCCAGACGGGTAATACCGCACTGAAATAAATAAGCCATAAAGCACTGAGTTATTCGCTATAAAAAAACCCAGCTCCGCCATTCGGCAGAACCGGGTTTTCAGCAATCGTTGCGCGTTAAATCAGATTACATCTGGATCAGATGTTTGATTTTCACGTCCGGATTGGTGTCGGCGGCGTAATCAACGCCGTTCAGGCCGAAGCCGAACAGGCGCATGAATTCGCTTTTGTAACCTGCGAAATCAGTCAGTTCAGCGATGTTATCGTTGGTGACTTCGTCCCACAGTTTACCGACTTCTTCCTGCACTTCTGGCGCGATCTCTTTCAGGTCAGCGCGCAGACGGCCTTCGTTGTCCAGCAGCGGAGAAGCGCCGTACAGGCTCTCTTTGTACAAGCCGTAAACCTGCTCGATACACCCTTCGTGGGTGCCCTTCTCTTTCATCACTTTGAACAGCAAGGATAGGTACAGCGGCATCACAGGAATGGCAGAACTCGCCTGAGTGACAACGGCTTTCAGAACGGAAACGCGTGCGTCGCCGTGCTGTTCTGACAGTGAGCTGCGGATATCCAGAACACGTTTGTCCAGATCCTTTTTCGCTTCGCCGATAGAACCGTTCCAGTAGATGTCCTGCGTCACTTCTTCACCCAGGTAGGTGAAGGCCGTGGTTTTCGCGCCATCCGCCAGCACACCGGCTGCTTTCAGGTCTTCAATCCACATCTGCCAGTCTTCTCCACCCATCACCGCAACAGTCCCGGCGATTTCTTCCGGCGTTGCAGGTTCGAGCGTGGTTTCGTTAATGGTTTCTTTATCGGTGTTGATGCCACGGATAGTCACTTGCTTACCGATTGGCTTCAGGGTGGAGTTGAACACTTCACCGGTTTTCGGATGGGTACGGCGTGGCGCTGCCAGGCTGTAAACCACCAGATCAACCTGACCGAGATCCTGTTTAATCAGTTCGATGGTTTTCTGTTTTACTTCATCAGAGAACGCGTCGCCGTTGATGCTTTTAGCATACAGGCCTTTTGCTTCAGCGAATTCTTCGAATGCGGCAGAGTTGTACCAGCCCGCAGTGGCGGTTTTAGATTCATCGCCCGGACGTTCGAAGAAGATGCCCAGCGTGGCAGCGTCAGAACCGAAAGCAGCGGAGATGCGGGCAGCGAGGCCGTAACCGGTGGAGGCACCGATCACCAGGACTTTTTTCGGGCCGCCGTCGATTTTACCCTGTGCGGTCACGTAATCGATTTGTTCTTTAACGTTCGCCTTGCAACCTTCCGGATGGGCAGTAACACAGATAAAGCCACGAATGCGTGGTTTGATAATCATATAGACCTCATTGTTGCAACTGTCTCAGTAAATTGGCCGATAGAATATAGGTTTGCGCCGTTTCAGGCAAAACCTGCTGCTTTATCCCATCGTAAACAGACTTCTCTTAAGTGAAAACTGATTCAATTTTACCCGAATGGATAAAAAAACCACCGGACTATCCTCTGTGAGCAAGTGTAATCCAGTTCACGTCCCACTCCTGCGTGCTGTTCAGTATTTTCCGAAATTTCAGCATCCGGCGTGCCACAAACCACTCATTTTCCCTTTTTCCTACCAAAATCCTCAACATGCGTTACGTTTAATAGTTGTGTGATCTGCATCACACTCCATAACGACAATAATGAAATACAGGGAGCACTTGTGACTGACAAACTCAAAGACGGACAGGAAAGCGAGGCGAAGAAAACGCCGCAGCCGACCGAACCGCTTGTAAAAGTAATAGCGTTCATCGCCACCCTCGGTGGTTTGCTTTTTGGCTACGACACAGGGGTGATCGCGGGCGCGCTGCTGTTTATGAAGCACGACCTTCACCTGACCTCGGTGACCACCGGGATGGTCACCAGCTTTCTGATACTGGGTTCCGCCATAGGAGCCATCTGCGCCGGACGTGTCGCTGACCGGTTTGGCCGAAAGAAAATCATCCTCGTAATGGCGCTGATATTCATGCTCGGCTCGCTGGGTTGTGCGCTGGCACCGAACGTCGTGCTGATGATTATCTTCCGCTTCATTCTCGGGCTGGCCGTCGGCGGCGCAGCGGCGATTGTGCCGATTTATATCGCCGAAATTGTGCCGTCTAACCGTCGCTGGCAGTTTGTAACCTTGCAGGAACTGATGATTGTTTCCGGCCAGCTGATTGCATACACCAGTAATGCGGCGATTAACGAAGTCTGGGGCGGCGAAACGACGTGGCGCTGGATGCTCGGCGTGGCATGCGTTCCGGCGGTGATTTTGTGGGTAGGCATGTTATTTCTGCCTGACACACCGCGCTGGTACGCCATGCATGGCCGCTACCGCGAGGCGCGTGACGTGCTGGAACGCACCCGTAAAGCGGGCAAAGTCGAGAAAGAACTGAGCGAAATCCGCAGTTCCATGAGTTCTAAAAGTGAGAAACACTCACGCCGCCAGAAGACCATTTCCGTGTGGATGAAGCGGCTGGTCGCGCTGGGGATCGGGATCGCGATGCTTCAGCAACTGTCGGGCGTGAACACGATTATGTTCTACGCGCCGACGATGTTGCAGGCCACCGGGCTGAGCACCAATGCGTCGCTCATGGCGACCATCGCGAACGGCGTAATTTCGGTGATCATGACGTTCGTGGGGATCATGCTGCTGAGCCGTTTCGGACGGCGTCCGCTCTTGCTCACCGGGCAAATTGGTTGCACCTGTACGCTGCTTGCCATCGGGCTGGTGACCTGGCTGATGCCGGAAACGGTCAACGGCCATCCTGATGCGGTGCGAAGTTATCTGGTGCTCGGCGGGATGCTGATTTTCCTGTGCTTCCAGCAGGGCGCGCTGTCGCCGGTCACCTGGTTGTTGCTGTCGGAAATGTTCCCGATGCGCATCCGCGGTATGGCGAACGGCGTCTCGGTATTTGCCATGCAGATGACGAACTTCTCCATCGCGTTTATGTTTCCGATCATGCTCGAAAGCATCGGGCTGACCTGGTCCTTCTTCACGTTCGCCGCCATCGGCGTGGCGGGCGGGATATTCGCGGTGATTTTCGCCCCGGAAACCCAGGGTAAAACGCTGGAACAGATCGAGAAACACTTCAAAAAGCATTTACAGGATGACCCGGCGCCAGAGCAGGCAGGCGTTTAATCAGGTTTACCGGTGCAGGGACGCGCCTTTCACTCAAACCTCACGCATATTAAAACGGTGCTTCCGGCATACCGGGCACCGTTTTTCATCTGCTGACCATGCCGTAAACGGGCGGCGGCATGTCGTACACACCGCGCTCGTTGTTTCCAAAATTTCTAAACCCGCCGCGATATCTTTCTCCACGCCGATCGCTTTTTCGAAGCACAGGGTTTCGCAGTTGCCGCAACCCGTGCATTTTTCCGCGTTCAGCGTAAAAGACGTGTTGCTGATATGAATCGCTGATTCGGGACAAACCCGCGCACAAGCGCCGCACAACGAGCACTTTTCGCGATCCAGCACGATGCGATATTCAGTGACCTGCGGGAAGCTGGCGCGTCTTGCCCTGCCGCCCGGTGTAACGTAGCCGATCTGGTGGGAATCGTCTTTAATCCGCAGCCAGTGACGGCGCGATCCCTGCTGAGTGTCTTCAGAAGGCGGCTGTAGATTCCACAGCGGTTCACCGGTTTTTTTCAGCCAGATATTCAGCGCGGCAACCGCCATAAGCCAGCCGGAATGCGCACCGGTCTCCATCTCGACGCCGCGTATCTGGTGTTGCACGTGCCACATCAGCAGTTCGTTAACTGACGGCGCGCTCAGGCTCAGCGGCATCGTCAGACAGCCGTCGCGGTAAGCACGTTCCGGCGGCGTAATGCCTTCAATCGCACCGGCCGGACAGGCAAAAAGACAGGCCCCGCAGGCTGTACAGCCTGCGGTTTCTATTTCAATCTTTCCGTTGTTTACCTTTATGACGCCCGCGCCACAGACATCCACGCAGGCCTGACAAGGGTTGAGGGGAAGCTGGTTACGAACGCAGGCCCGTCCGGCACCGGCTTCGGGCGGACGGGCATCGAGCGAAAACAATTTCATTATTGAATACTGAAAAAGTTAAAGCGCAGCATCACTTCGGCAATAAGGATTAGCACCACGCCCGCCAGCAACCGCAGGCGGCTGAACCGCTGCGTGTGCAGAGACAATGCCGTAACGCACACACCTGCAATCAGTAACGCCCAGGCCGCAAAACGCGTGACCGCCATCTGCCCGTAAGCTTCCAGGGGCTGATGCGGGAACGTGATGAGATCCGCGCCGCCCAGGCTCGCCAGATAGTTGCCGTAAACCGGCTGAACCAGCAGGCGCAAAACGGTGATCGCGATCAGCACGCCAATCGACATCACCGCCAGCCTGCGCACCGTTCCCCACGCCAGCATCGGACGCGCCGCCAGTGTCCACATTCCGCTGACCGCGCCGAGGGTCAGCGCGGTGCCGCCAAACATCACGTAGGTGTTGAAGTGCATCCACGTGACAACGGAAGCGTGAACGTAAATCGCGCTCATGCAGAAGATATCCACCGCGCCCATCGCAACGGCAATCACCATTAACAGCGCGATCACCCGTTTGGTCAGAAGCGCAATCAGCGTCGCCAATCCCAGCGCCGCCAGATACGCACTGGCAAACACGATTTCACGGCTCAGCCACGAACTGCTGAAATGGCTCAGTGCATGCAACGCGTTGAGCGGATACCCGAGATGCGCGGTGGACGCGATAAGCCCTAGCGCACCGGCAATAAACGCCGTCAGCATGGCGGGCAGCGCAAGACGATGCTTTTCTCTGGCGCTCAGTTTGTCCGCGCCGGAAATCAGGATCAGCGTGGTGAACAGCGTGATGCCGACGGAACTCTGGATCAGCAGAGTGAAAATAATAAGTGGCCATTCGTGCATGATTATTTACCTCCCTTTTCAGCGCCCTGATGCGGTTTGATGACCAGACTGGGCTGCGTCAGCGTGGACTCCGGCAAACCCTGAACGTCGCACAGGTCGCCGTATTGCGCGCGTAACTCGTCAATTGGCCCGAATTTGATCGCGCCCAGCGGACAGGTCGCGACGCAAACCGGTTGTTCTCCGGCGGCTTGCAGATCGACGCAAAAATCGCATTTCGACATCTGGCCGGTTTCCTGATTTAACTGCGGTGCGCCGTACGGACACGACCACGCGCAGTAGCCGCAGCCGACACATTTGTCGGTATTGACGCGCACAATGCCGTCGCCAGGACGTTTGTGCATGGCGGTAGTCGGGCAGTTTTTGGTGCAGATCGGGTCTTTGCAGTGGTTGCAGGAAATCGACAGCGTGTAGGCGTAGACGTTGTTGTAAACGCCACCCTGCCCGGTGGGTACGAATCCGCCGCCTTTCACTTCGTAAATACGGCGGAAACGGCGGCCCACTTCCAGATTGTTTTTATCCTTGCAGGCAACCTGACAGGCCTTGCAGCCAGAACAACGGGAAGAGTCGATAAAGAAACCCAGCTGGCGGTCACTGACCGGCGCGTAATCTATAAATTGGATCATGCTTTAACAACCTCCACCAGCATGGTTTGATGAGAATTCCCTTTTGCGAGCGCGGTAATGCGCGCCGAACTGAGCACGTTGGCGCAACCGCCACGGTCAACGCCGTTTTCGTCCGGCTGCCACCACGCGCCCGCCTGTAAAGCCACCACACCGGGCATGATGCGCTGCGTCACTTCCGCCGGGATCAGCGTCACGCCGCGATCGTTGTGAATGCGCACGCTGTCGCCCTGCGCAATGCCACGCTGCATGGCATCAGCCGGGTTGATCCACAGTTTTTGCTCCTAGACTTCTTTCAGCCACGGGTTGGCGTACTGCGTCGAGTTCGCGCGGTTTTTACCTTTCCAGGTGATCAGCTGCAACGGGAAGCGGGCAGAAAGTTCATCTTCCGGGCCTTCGTGCGCCGGAACGTAATGCGACAACGCCGGGATTTCCGGGTGCTGCATGTCGTAAAGACGCTTTGAGAAAATCTCGATTTTGCCGGAAGGCGTCGGGAACGGATTGTTTTGCGGATCGCGGATATTCGCTTCGAATGCGATATGCGGTTTGTCTTTAAAAAGATAACGGCGGGTGATCAGCAACTCGTCAAAGGTCGGCAGTTTCTCCTCCGGCATCGATTCACGGGTTTTCTCCCAGATGCTGACGATCCAGTCTTTTTCCGTACGTCCGAGACTGAACTCTTTTTCAACGCCTAGTTTGCCCGCGACTTCCCGTAACCAGTCGTAGTCGGTACGGCTTTCAAACTGCGGCTCTATCAGCTTTTCAGAAAGGATCAGGTAGTTACCGGTTCCCCACGACTCGCCGATATTCCAGCGTTCCATAAAACTGGTTTCCGGCAGTAGCAGATCGGCATACTTCGCGCTGGGCGTGAGGAACAGGTCGCTGGCCACAATAAATTCAATTTTGGAATCATCTTCGAGAACCTTGACGGCCTGATGGATATCCGGGTTCTGGTTTGCCAGATAATTCCCCGCCAGCGAAAACAGGATGCGGATATTGCTGTCCAGTTTGTCGCCTCCGGTCAGCCCGTCCGCTGGCGTGATTTTACTGGCGTCATCCGCCGCCTGCACCCAGTTCATCACCGAGATTTTCTTCGATACCGGATTGTCCGGCATTTCCACGCCGGCGGTGAATTTACGGCTGCTGTCACCGCCATAACCGCCTGCCCAGCCGCCTTTCACGCCGACATTTCCGGTGATCGTCGCCAGTAATGTCGAACCTCGCGCAGTGCGTTCGCCGCAGTTGTGACGCTGCGGGCCCCAGCCCTGGATCAGCGCCGCCGGTTTGGTGGTGGCGTAATCACGCGCCAGCTGGCGGATGGTTTGCGCAGGCACATGCGTGATTTTTCCACCCATTCCGGCGTCTTTTTCACGCCGTCTTTCGCGCCGGTCAGGTACGCCACCAGCGACTCATTGGCCGGAACGCCTTCTGGCATCGAACGTTCGTCAAAACCCAGGGTGTAACGCTCAACAAACGCTTTATCATGCAGGTTCTCCGTGATGATGACGTACATCATCGCGTCCATCAGCGCATTGTCGGTGGAGGGGAGCAGCGGGATCCACTGATCCGCCAGAGAAGCCGCCGTATCCGAATAGCGCGGATCCACCACGATAAACCGGGTGCCGTTCTGTTTCATTTTCTGAAAATAGTGGTTGGTATGCCCGAATATGGTCTCGTTCGGGTTATGTCCCCACAAAATCACCAGCGGCGTGTCCGCCAGCGTATCCAGCGTATTGCCGCTGGCTGCCGCGCCATAGGTGTAAGGCGTCGCCGCCGCCGTATTGCCCATACTCACCGAGTGATAAGTATTGAGATAGCCGCCGGTCTGGTTCAGCAACCGGCGCACCATGGTATCGCCGGAGAACGGGCTGCCGCTGACCGCCGTGCCGACGTGAACATAGCGCGATTCCGGGCCATATTTTTCCGTGATGCGTTTGAGATTAACCGCAATCAGCGTCGTGGCTTCGTCCCAGCTGATCCGCTCGAATTTGCCTTCGCCGCGCTTGCCGACGCGCTTCATCGGGTATTTCAGCCGGTCAGGGTGATAGACAAACTTCCGGTAACTGCGTCCGCGCACGCAGGCGCGCATGATGGGCATTTCCGGGTCAAGATCGGCATCCGGACGGGTGGAAATGCGGGTAACGACGCCTTCCTGAACATGGGCGCGGATATCACATTTGCCGCCACAGTCGAATGAACTACAGGTAGGAACGATTTTTTCCGGTGAGGAGGGGAATTCCTGAGAGGCGACGGAGATTTTCCCGCCTGCATGTGCAAATTTAAAGCCGATCAGAGGAAGTGCAGCCACCATGCCGCTGAGTTTGACAAAATCCCGGCGGTTGACGCCTGAGGGATCCTTACAATCTTCATTATTTTTCATAACATTAGCTCGCAAAAGAAAAAATCATCTCATGCTTAAGTCAAATTTTTCCTTGTGTGATATCAACGCGCACGCAGGTGGCCTCTCCTTTCGGGGTATACGCCCATTATTTTTTAATTTCATAAGGTTATGTATTAATTACCGTGATGTATCGCACATTACTCATCACCCGGAATAGGTATCAAACTTCGGAGTATTTCTGCCCATCACATTTGATGCATCATGTTGTATAATCGGCTTCCACGAATTCTTCCTTAATCCGGGTGCGCGCACTCTATTGCTACGGTGAACTTTGAATTATCCCATCAGCTCAATTAACCACGCCTATCTGGGCAGCAGCGTCTACGCCACCTTGCGCGAAGCCCTGATTACCGGCCGCCTGAAACCCAATGACCGCCTGCGGATCCGCGAACTTGCGGAACAGGTCGGCACCAGCGTGACGCCGGTGCGTGATGCGATTTTGCAGCTGGCAAAAGAGCAGGCACTGGAAATGCGCACACCGAAAGATATTCGTGTTCCGCAGCTGGATGAACAGCAGTATCAGGAAATCCGCACGTTGCGTTTAGATCTCGAAGGTCTCGGGGCGGAAAAAGCGGCGCAGACAGTCACCGAATATGAGTTACAGCGCATCGCACAGAACATTGAAAACAACCGCAAAGCCATCAGCAGTGAAGATTTGCCGGAGGCGCTGCGCCTCAACAGTGAATTTCATCTGATGCTGGCCGAAAGCGCGCGCATGCCGCTGCTGAGTAATTTCATCGACAGTTTATGGATGCGCACTGGCCCGCTGATTGCGCAGGCGTACGCACATTTTTCCGAGCGGATGGCGATCGAACATCATGAAGAAATTTTGCGTGCACTGCGCAAAGGCGACAGCGCAACGGCAAGAAAAGCCATTCAGGAAGACATTCTCGACGGCAGCCAGAAGATGGTCGAATTCCTGGCCGCCAGCCGGGAAAGGTGATTTTAGAGCGGGATATCTGCGAGTACGCCCGCCAGCGTTTCCAGCAACAGCGTGGCGTGTTCGGGCTGAAAGACCAACGGCGGGCGAATTTTCAGGACGTTCGCCGCCGGGCCGGTAGCGCTGATCAGGATCTGCTTGTGCCGCATCTGGTTAACGACAAATGCTGCCAGCTCAGGCGCGGGCGTGTTGTGCTGATCGCTCACCAGTTCCACGCCGATAAACAAACCGTCACCGCGCACATCGCCGATCACCGGATAACGCGCCGCCAGTTTCAGCAGCCCTTCCCGCAGAATTTCCCCCGTCCGTTGCGCGTTTTGTTGCAGCTTTTCACGGCGTAAAACCTGCAAAACCGCATGCGCCGCACGGCACGAAACCGGATTGCCGCCGAAGGTGTTGAAATAACGCTGACGACGGCCAAATTCCGCGAACAGTTCCGGCCTGCCAACCAGCCCGGCGACCGGATGGCCGTTGCCCATCGGTTTACCCAGACTCACCAGATCCGGCATCACGCCGTAACGGGCAAAGCCCCAGCGCTGGCTGCCGGTACGGCCAAAACCGGGCTGCACTTCGTCGGCGATAAATAATCCGCCCGCCGCACGCACCCGCGCCACCGCGCGTTGCATTTCGGCCTGTTCAGGGCTGAAAACGCCGTCGCTGGAGAAAATAGTGTCCAGCAGCAGCGCAGCCGGTTTTACACCAGCCTGTTTCATTTCTTCCAGCGCCCGTTCCACGCCATCGGCGAAAGCGCCCTTGCGGCGGAAAGTATCCGGCGCATCAATCAGCCAGACATTTTTGCCCTGCTCAAAACCGTCACCGAGTGAAGGCGAAAGTCCGGCCAGTGCGCTGGTGACGCCATGATACGCCCAGCGCGTGACCAGAACGCCCTGCCCGCCGGTGATTTGCCGCGCCACGCGCAGCGCCAGATCGTTGGCTTCGCTGCCGGTGCAGGTCATGGTGAGATTGCGCAGTTCCGGCGGAAATTCCGTCAGAAAATCTTCAGCAAACTCTACGATGGCGTCATTAAGATACCGCGTGTGCGTGTTGAGCTGCGCCGCCTGCGTGGCAATCGCTTCGACAACGGCCGGGTGGCAATGCCCCACGGACGCCACGTTGTTGTAAGCATCCAGATAGCGACGCCCTTCGCTGTCGTACAGCCAGACGCCTTCGCCGCGCACGACGTGCAGCGGTTCCTGATAAAACAGACGATAACCGCCGCCCAGCCACTGCTGGCGGCCTTCCAGAACCTGTTGCTGAGTCAGCATTTTTGCTCCCTATACGGCCATTCAGACGTACAAGACTGACTGAAAATCTCGCCAGTCTGCGAAAACGACAGCGTCATCAGACGCGATAAGCTGCCCCACGCGTGCGCCTGATTACGCAAAATATAGTCACGATTTTGCGGATATAACACGGCGCGGTGCTGGGCGATCAGCAGACTCAGCGCAAGACGCGAGGCCACCAGTTCAGGCAAAACGTGTTGTTCTGCCTCGCTCAACGGCTGACGGGCGGTGTACGCCGCAATCATCGGGCGACAATACTGGAAGAGATTTTCGCCCTGGCTGTCGAGCTGATACGCCAGCGCCGTTGCCAGTTCGTTGATCAGCGGCGCACGCAGCGCATCACCAAAATCGATAATCCCCGCCAGACGCTGCGGGTCTGCGCTTTTTACCAGCACATTGTGCGCGTTCAAATCGTTGTGGATCACCTGCTTGCGCAAAAAGCGGCTGGCGGGCACCACTTTTTGCTGATGGATATCCAGCACGCGGCTGATGGTGTGGCGCTGCTCCGGGTCAGTCAGATGCGGGATCCAGCCTTCGAGGCGTGACATATCGCTGATGTCCCACAATAAATCCCGTTTTGCGCCGGGATGTTCAAAATCGCTGAGCGCAATGTCGAGACGCGCCAGCGTATCGCCAAGTTCGCGCATCAGTGTCTGAGATCGTGGAACCTGAAATTGCGCAGTGCCCGGAAGATAACTGACGGCGCGTAAAGTCAGGTTCTGCCCGGCGACGCTGACCTGCGGCGTCAGTTCGCCGCTGCGGCTTTTCTGCAAACGCGGAACCGGCAGATGGCTGTCGCGCCGGGCAAGATGACTGAGAATGGCGGTCTGAAAATCGACTTCTTCCGGCACTTCCGCCGGATTCACAAACCGCAGCATGTAAGCGCGGCCTGAAAGCGTGGTCAGGCAAAAATTGCTGTCGCGCTCTCCGCCCAAAACCTGCGCGGAACCTTCCAGCCCGTAGATTTGCGCGGCGATGTTTTCGGCCTGCAACGGGCTGACGCGCGGCACTTCGGTAGTCAGCAGTGACGGTGTTTCAGACATGCTGACCGCCGTTTACGTGGATCTCCGCGCCGTTCACATAAGACGCGCCCGACGTGCAGAGGAAATAAATCAGCGACGCCACTTCTTCGGCTTTGCCCAGACGCTGTAACGGCACGCTGCGCTCGACGATTTCCTGCGTGCCCGGCGACAGAATGGCGGTATCGATTTCCCCCGGCGCAATCGCATTAACCCGCACGCCGTGCGGGCCAAACTCATGCGCCATTTCGCGGGTCAGCGTGGAAAGTGCGGCTTTGGAACAGGCATACGCCACGCCCGCAAACGGATGCACTTTGCTGCCCGCAATCGACGTAACGTTGATGATGCTGCCCTGCGCGGCCTTAAGTTCATCAAATAATCCGGTCGCCAGAATCGCCGTCGAGAACAGGTTGACGTTGAACACCTGCAACCAGGTGGCGTAATCGCTGCCGAGCACGCCCATGCGCCCGCCCGCCGGCGTTTTTGGCGAAATCCCGGCGTTATCTACCAGCGCATCGAGCCGTCCGCCGAGGCGCTCTTTAATCATCGGCAACGCTTTTTGCACGCTGTCGATGTCTTCCAGGTCCAGATGAATATGGTTAAGAAAACCTTCTGCCCACGGACATTCATCCACCCAGTTCTGACGCGACGCGGTGAAAATCCGCCATCCTGCAGCATAAAAATGTTTCACCGTTGCGTGACCGATACCGCGGCTTGCCCCGGTCAGCAGTAACGTTTTTTTCTCTGTCATGATGAAGGTCCTTGTCGTTTTGATATTTGATGCATCAGGAATAATCAAAAAAAGAGGACCTGTAAAGTCCTCTGAGTCATTTATGTTTAATGTGCGGCGAAAGAATGGCGCAGGCGTTCGCCCCGGCGGCGCAGCAGTTCCATCACCAGCAGCAAAATCAGCGATGCGCCAACCATCAGCGACGCCGCAGCGGCAATCGTCGGGTCAAGGTTTTCGCGGATACCGGCGAACATCTGGATCGGCAACGTGCGCTGACGCGGGCTGGCGAGGAATAATGTCACAACCACTTCGTCAAACGAGGCCGCAAACGCAAACAGCGCACCGGAAAATACGCCGGGTGCAATCAGCGGCAGCGTCACTTTGCGAAATACACGCCACGGCGAAGCGCCCAAACTGGCGGCGGCGCGCGATAAATTACGGTCGTAGTTCTTGAGGATTGCGGTAACCGTAATCACCACAAAAGGCACGCCGAGCAGCGCGTGCGCCAGCACCAGCCCCAGATAACTGTTGAGCAGGGAAACGCGGGCAAAGAAGAAGAACATTCCGACGGCGATGATCACCACCGGCGCAATCATTGGCGAAATCAGAATTGCCATCACCAGAGATTTGCCGCGAAACTCCCCGCGCACTAATCCGACAGAGGCCAGAACACCCAATACGGTGGCCAGGATCGTCGCCAGCGGCGCAATCAGCAGGCTGTTTCCCAGCGAACTCAGCCATTCATCCGAGTGGAAGAACGTGTGATACCAGCGCAGCGAAAAACCGGTCAGCGGATAACTCAGAAACGAGCCGGAATTAAACGACAGCGGCACAATGATCAGCACCGGCACAATCAGAAACAGCAAGATTGCCGCGCTGTAGAAGTTGAAACACCAGCGCCACAACCGCAAAATCAGCGCCCCTTTTTGTTTCATACTGTGTTTCATGGTCAGGCCCCTTTAGTTCGCAGCCACTTCGGCTTTGGTGCGCGTCACGCGGATATAAACGATATAAAGCAGCACAACAATCACCAGCAACTGGCTCCCGAGCGCCGCCGCCATTCCCCAGTTCATCGTGGTATTAGTGAAGAACGCCACAAAATAACTGACCATCTGATCGCCCGGCCCGCCGAGCAGCGCGGGCGTAATGTAGTAACCAATTGCCATCATGAATACCAGCAGCGCACCCGCCGTGACCCCGGCATAGGTCTGCGGCACATACACCCGCCAGAACGCGGAGAAAGGATGCGCGCCGAGTGAAATCGCCGCGCGAACATAGTTCGGCGAAATACTTTTCATCACGGCATATAAAGGAAGAACAATGAACGGCAGCATGATGTGCGTCATCGAGATGTAAACGCCGAGACGGTTGAACACCATTACCAGCGGATGATCGATGATGCCGGTGGAAAGCAGCGCGCGGTTGATCAGACCACCGGATTGCAGCAAAACAATCCAGCTGGCGGTGCGGACAATCAGCGATGTCCAGAACGGCAGTAACACCAAAATCATCAATAGATTGGCGCGACCGGCCGGTTGTTTCGCCAGCCAGTACGCCAGCGGATAACCGAGTGCAACGCAGCACAGCGTGACGACCAGCGCCATCCACAAGGTGCGAAGAAGAACGTTAACATACAGCGCCTGATCCGGCGGCAGCGCAGTAATTTTGCCGGTATCGACGTCAACTTTGCGGTCAAACGCAGCCAGCAGGTAATAGGAAGTCAGCGGTTTCGCCGCGCGCTGCAACGTCTGCCAGGTGCTCATTTCGCCCCACAGCGGCATGCTCTGGATCAGCGCCTCTTTGACCGGCGCGGTACCTTCGGGCACATGGCGTAATGTGCCGGTGATCAGGCTCCGGTAGCGGTTATCCTCATAGCTCAGACGTTTGGCGATAGTCGCCATCTGCCCGCTGTTGCGGGCGTTGCGCAGATCCGTCACCAGCGCGGAAAACGTCGCTTCATCCGGCACAGTTTTGCCTTCCCAATGCGCAAGCTGCGCCACGGTTTCCGGCAGGGTTTCGCCAAGCTCCGGGTTGGTCACGCTCTTACCCAAAATGGACGCAATCGGGAACAGGAAGCTGACAATCACAAATAACAAAAGTGGCGCAATCAGCAACAAAGAACGTCGCGTATACGCCGCTTCTACTTTGCGCAGGCGCTGACGCAGCGTCGGCCCTGAAGCGGCGTCGTCCGGCACCGGTGTCGTCAGCATTTCGGTCTGGCTCATAATTTTCTCCCGCTGCGGGTTCTGATTTCTTTTTTCACAGGTGCTGAGCACAAAATCATTCGGTCTGAATCAAGGCGGCAAGTGAGCAAGTCCCCGGGAGCACACAAAAGACTGTGACCGGGGTTCGTGAGCGAAGCCAAAGCAGAGTCAGACCGAAGGATGACGGGTATTTACTTAGCAGCCCAGGCGTTGAAGCGCTGTTCCAGATCTTCGCCATGCTCAATCCAGAAGTTAGTATCTACCTGCAAAGCGCCTGCCAGGTTTTTCTCGGCAGTTGGCAAGTTCTGCGCATATTTAGGGTCAATCATGCCGGTGACTGATTTTTCAGTCGGCCCATAGGGGATGGTTTCGGCGAAGACTTTCTGGTTTTCAGGTTTGTTGGCGAAAGCGATGAACTGTTCGGCCAGATCTTTATGTTTGGACCCTTTCACGATAGCCCAGCTGTCGAGGTCATACAGGCTGTTGTCCCAGACCATTTTGAAGTCATGACCTTCACCCTGCGCGGCGCTCACGCGGCCGTTGTAGGCAGAAGTCATCACAACGTCCCCGGACACCAGCCACTGAAGCGGTTGCGCGCCGGATTCCCACCACTGAATGTTCGGTTTGATTTGATCAAGTTTTTTGAAGGCACGTTCCACACCGGCTGGCGTGGCGAGCACTTTATAGATGTCTTCACGCTTCACGCCATCGGCCAGTAAGGCGATTTCCAGCGTGAATTTGGCGCTTTTACGCAGCGCACGTTTGCCCGGAAAATCTTTTACATTCCAGAAATCAGCCCAGCTGGTCGGCGCTTTTTTCAGTTTGCTGGCGTCATACGTCAGCACAGTTGACCACAGGAAAATGCCCGCACCACACTCGGTTACCGCGCCCGGCACGTACTGCGTTTTGTCGCCCAGTTTGCTCCAGTCCAGCGGTTCAAACAGCCCTTCATCACAGCCACGGATCAGTTCGGGGCTTTCGACTTCCACCACGTCCCAGCCTACCTGTTTGGTTTCTACCATGGCGCGGATACGGGCCATTTCACCGTTGTATTCGCCCGGCTCGATCGTGCCTTTACCGGCTGCTGCGAAAGGTTTGTAAAACGCTTTGTCCTGAGCGTCTTTGTTCAGACCGCCGAAAGAGATCACTGTCAGAGATTCAGCCTGAGCCTGAAACACCAACCCGGCGAGAAGAGTGGTAAGGGCAATTTTTTTAAACATGCTGTGACTCCTGGGTTAACTAAAAAAGTAAGGAAAGCGCTAAGGTAACGGCATTATTAAAAACATGATGCATCATATTTTATAACGAAGCATAAACCATGCCATTACTGTTGAGTCCGTCCGCCACGCCGTAAATGACGGGCGGACAGGTTTTGCAGAGGCGTTATGTGATTTTTTTGTGCCTCATGACCACTCAGTTTCTTTTTATTAATGAACCTTGCACAGCTGACGTGCATTTCTGCACCCTATCGGGACGTTGTGCTTCAGAATTACTCACCCAGTTCGATGCACAGATATTTCATTTCCAGATAGTCGTCCATACCGTGGCGGGACCCCTCCCTCCCCAGACCGGACTGTTTAATACCGCCGAACGGCGCGACTTCGTTGGAAATCAGACCGGTATTGATGCCCACCATGCCGTATTCCAGGGCTTCCGGTACCCGCCACTGGCGCGCAGCGTCACGCGTGAAGAGATAAGCAGCCAGCCCGAATTCGGTATCGTTCGCCATCGCCACCACCTGCGCTTCATCGGTAAAACTGAAAACCGGCGCGACCGGCCCGAAGGTTTCTTCGCGCGCAAATTTCATCGCAGATGTCACACCGCCGACCACGGTAGGCTGGAAGAACGTGCCGCCCAGCGCGTGCGGCTCGCCGCCGGTCAATATTGTTGCCCCGTGTGAGAGCGCATCGTCGATATGCTCACGCACTTTGCTGACGGCTGCGTCGTCGATCAGCGGCCCCTGCGTGACGCCGGTTTGAGAACCCTCGCCCACTTTCAGTTTTTCCACTTCTTCTACCAGCCGTTTCACCAGCGCCGGGTAAATCCCCTGCTGGACATAAATCCGGTTAGCGCAGACGCAGGTTTGCCCGCTGTTGCGAAACTTCGAAGCCATAATACCGGCCACGGCGCGCTCGAGATTGGCGTCATCGAACACGATAAACGGCGCGTTACCGCCCAGTTCGAGAGAGAGTTTTTTCACCGTCGGCGCACTTTGCGCCATCAGGATGCGCCCGACTTCAGTGGATCCGGTAAAGCTCAGTTTGCGAACCACCGGACTCGCGCACAGCACTTTGCCGACTTTTTGCGCGGAACCGGTGATCACCTGCAATACCCCCCGCCGGAATGCCCGCTTCGACCGCCAGTTGCCCGAGCGCTAAAGCGCTGAACGGCGTTTGTTCTGCGGGTTTCACGATCATCGCGCAACCTGCGGCCAGCGCCGGTGCGGCTTTACGGGTGATCATCGCCGCCGGGAAATTCCAGGGGGTGATGGCCGCGCAAACGCCAACCGGTTGCTTCAGAACCAGCATGCGTTGTGACGCCTGAACCGGTGCCAGCACGCTGCCTTCCACGCGTTTCGCCTCTTCGGCAAACCATTCGATAAACGATGCGGCATAAACAATTTCGCCTTTTGCCTCCGTCAGCGGTTTACCCTGTTCAGCGGTCAGCAACGCAGCCAGGTCGTCCGCATTTTCGAGCATCAGTTGCGCCCATTTCTGCATCAGCGCGGCACGTTGTTTGGCAGTTTTTTCCCGCCAGACCGCCTGCGCCTGTTCGGCGTAAGCAATAACCTGCGCCGTTTGCGCGGTGGTGATCTGCGGTACGCTGCCGATTACCGCGCCCGTTGCCGGGTTGACGACGTCCTCGCGTTCGCCATTTTCGCTGTCGGCCCATTCACCGTTGATCAGGCATTGCTGGCGCAGGAGTTCAGTATGTTTGAGTTGCATAGCGTTCCTCAGTCAGCCAGCACACGGGACAAAATAGCCAGTGCGTCTTTGAACTGCGCATCAGGAATGGTCAGCGGATACAGGAAACGGATCACGTTGCCATGGACGCCGCAGCTCAGCATCAGCAATCCGGCATCCAGCGCTTTACGCAGATACTGTTTTGTCAGTTCTGCCGACGGTTTGCCTGTCGCCGGATCGTTGAATTCTGCCGCGACCATGGAACCGCGCGCACGCACATCAACCAGCGCCGGGCATTTCGCTTTTGCTTTTTCCAGCGTTTCAACCAATTCCGCACCCAGACGGCTCGCGCGTTCGCAGAGTTTTTCTTCTTCGATGATTTTGAGAACCGCCAGCGCCGACGCCACCGCCAGCGGGTTGCCCGCGTAAGTGCCGCCCAGACCGCCCGGTTCCGGCGCATCCATCAGTTCAGCGCGACCGGTCACGCCTGAAATCGGGATCCCGCCGCCCAGGCTTTTCGCCATGGTGACTAAATCCGGCCGGGAATCCGGGTAGTAATCAGATGCAAACATTTTACCGGTACGCGCAAAGCCGCTCTGCACTTCATCCGCAATCAGCACGATGCCGTGACGGTCGCAGATGTCGCGCAGGCCTTTCACAAAATCTTCCGGCGCAATATTAAAACCGCCCTCGCCCTGAATCGGTTCGTAAAGAATGGCGGCAACCTGCTGCGGACTGATATCACTGCGGAAAATTCGTTCGATGCTTTCCAGCGCCATTTCGGTGCTGATGCCGTGTTGCGCATTCGGGTACTGACCGTGGAATACTGATGCCGGGAATGGACCGAAACCCACTTTGTATGGCACGACTTTTCCGGTCAGCGCCATGGTCAGTAAGGTGCGGCCGTGGAATGCACCGGAGAAAGTGATAATGCCGGGGCGACCGGTGGCAGCGCGGGCAATTTTCACCGCGTTTTCTACCGCTTCGGCACCGGTACTGAAGAAGGTGGTTTTCGCATTTCCTGTCACCGGAGCGATTTCGTTGATGCATTCGGCCAACGTGACAAAGCTTGCATAAGGCACAATCTGGTAGGCGGTGTGCGTGAAAAGGTCGAGCTGTTTGCGGATCGCTTCGACAATTTTCGGATGGCGGTGACCGGTATTGAGCACGGCGATCCCGGCGGTGAAATCGATATATTCCCGACCCTGCTCATCCCACAACGTTGCGTTTTCCGCCTTCGCTGCATAGAAATCACACATGACGCCGACACCACGCGGTGTCGCTTCTTTACGGCGTTTTTCCAGTTCGCTGTGACTCATCTTTCGCTCCTGCCTGAGGGTTATGTTTTGGAGATTGCCGGTTGCAAGGTGAACAATTTGTCGAAATAGCAATCTGTCCTTGTTTTTTATCCTGTCAGCGGTTCTATAATCCAGAACCAGTTTTAATTATTTTGAGGATCCACTTTTGCGCTCACTGCTCTCTGACCTCATTTTTCAGCGTCTCACCGGGCTTTCTGAATCTTCCGGAGGCACGCTGAACAGGCGCGTTTATCAGGCATTACAACAGGCTATCTTTGACGGCAGCATCAGCCCCGGCAGCCGTTTACCTGCATCCCGGGACCTGGCCAAAGAACTGGATATTTCGCGCAATACGGTGCTGGCGGTCTACGAGCAATTGCAGGCTGAGGGCTACATTCAGACGCGTACCGGAAGTGGTACCTTCGTCACATCCGATTTACCGGAAGACGGCGTAATCGCCGACAAAAACACCACACGCTGTGCCCCGCTCCGCAGCCATGTTTCACTTTCCAAACGCGGTTCAAATTTGCTGACGCGCACCGGCGTGGCGTCGCACCAGTGGGGCGCGTTTATGCCGGGCGTACCGGATGTCACAAAGTTTCCTCATGACATCTGGCGCAAGCTGCAAAACCGCCTGAGCCGCCGTCTGCATCCGGAATATCTCACCTATTCGCGCCACGGTGGCTGCCCGGAACTTCAGCATGCGCTCGCTGATTATCTGCGTATTGCACGCTCGGTGGACTGCACCGCCGACCAGATCCTCATCACCGCCGGTACGCATCAGGCTCTGGATTTACTGGCAAAAATGCTTTGCGATCCGGGCGATGTCGCCTGGATTGAAGAACCCAGCTACTGGGGCATTCGCAATGTACTAACCATCAACGGCGTGGATATTCAGCCAATTCCTGTGGATGAAAACGGTATGGATCCGCCTGAAAATCCACCAGAAAGCCGCGCACCTAAACTGATATGCGTGACACCGTCACATCACTATCCGCTGGGTGCGGTAATGAGTCTGGCGCGCAGACAAAAAATTCTCGCGATGGCCAGCCAGCAAGGCAGCTGGGTGGTTGAAGATGATTACGACAGCGAATTTCGTTATTCCGGCAGTCCGATCCCCGCGTTGCAAGGCCTGAGCAGTGATGCACCTGTGATTTATATCGGGACGTTCAGCAAAACGCTGTACCCGGCGATGCGAATCAGTTACGTCGTTTTGCCGCGCCCTCTGGCTTCGCGCCTCAAGATTGCACATTCCGAGTTGTACCGGGCGGGTAACGGACTGACGCAACATACGCTGGCGGAATTTATACGCGAAGGTCATTACGCGGCGCATATCCGCCGGATGCGGCTGATTTACGGCAAGCGGCGTAATGTGCTGACGAAGCTGATTGAGCAGGAGCTCGGGCCGGAGTTTTTAAGCGAAAACAGCAATGCCGGTTTGCATCTGATTTTGTCGTTGCCGGATTCGATTGATGACGTAGCGCTGAGCGCTGAGCTGGAGCAAAAGCGTGTGCTGACCCGCCCGCTTTCCGCTTATTACCTGCGTCCGGCCCCGCGGCGCGGGCTTTTGCTCGGTTATGGTGGTGTTTCGGAGGAAGAAATTGTGCCCGCGTTTGGGCATATCGTGGATTGTTTACGGCGCAGGCTGCAATCTTGTAGTGCGCAGGAGGCGATGATTGAGATCACCGAAACGGAAGCTGACGACTTGCCTGATCCTGCGTAATCCCTCTTTCATATTGCTAGCAATAAGCAGAAAACTTTTAAAAATAGCAATAAAATTCATAAGCCTGCGAGATTTCTCTCAGGCTCGTTTTTTGTGGTTTTTTGCTAAAAAATGCTTGTTAGCGTTTCGGACGGGTGGTAAAGATTTTTAATAACGCCACACAAACACTCCTTCTGAGGATGTTTTATGCATGATTTGTGCCGGGTTGCGTCATCCACTTTCCAGTATTTTTCTTCGCGGAGTACCTGTTATGAGAACGTATGTCAGCTTCAAAAATATCAAGAAGAGCTATGACGGCGATAAACTGGTCGTTAAAAACCTCAATCTTGATGTCCATGAGGGTGAGTTTTTGACGCTGCTTGGCCCGTCAGGTTCCGGCAAGACAACCAGCCTGATGATGCTTGCAGGGTTTGAAACGCCGACTCAGGGAGAAATTCTGCTACGCGATAAACCTTTGCATAATTTGCCTCCGCATCAGCGTGATATCGGGATGGTTTTCCAGAATTACGCCTTGTTCCCGCACATGACGGTGGCCGAAAATCTGGCGTTTCCGCTGACGATACGTCGTCTTAACAAGACGGATATCAAGGAGAAAGTTGACCGTATTCTGGATATGGTCAAACTTAAACCGCTGGCAGATCGCTATCCGGCGCAAATGTCCGGCGGGCAACAGCAGCGTGTCGCCCTCGCCCGCGCTCTGGTGTTCGAACCGAAATTGGTGTTGATGGATGAACCGCTCGGGGCGCTGGATAAACAACTGCGCGAACATATGCAAATGGAAATCAAGCAATTGCACCAGATGCTGGATCTGACGATTGTCTATGTGACACACGATCAAAGCGAAGCGATGACTATGTCTGACCGCGTTGCGGTATTTAACGACGGCGTTATCCAGCAGATGGCCAGCCCGAGTGTGATTTATGAAAAACCGGATAATGCGTTTGTTGCACAGTTCATCGGAGAAAATAACAGTCTGCTGGCAACCAATACGGCAGCCGAAGGTGATTTTTATCGCGCATCTCTCGATGACGGCACAATTCTTCGCGCCGTTAAAATTCGCCCGAGTTCACCCGGTAAGAAAATTTTGCTCTCAATCCGCCCCGAGCGGATCAGTATCAACAATCCTCAGCCGGGTATGGAACAGGTCAAAGCGCGGATTAAACAGTTCATCTATCTGGGCGACCATGTCCGTATGATGACTGAAGTTGCTGGTCAGGATAATTTCATGATTAAGCTTTCTGCCGCACACATGAGTCCGGATTGGAAAGCCGGATCAGAAGTTCTGCTTTCCTGGTTGCCCGAACACCTGCGCGCACTGGATGTGGTAACTCATTAATTCTGCCTTTAAAATCTCTGAATCTTACAATCCTGAAATCCCGAGATATTATAATCTTGGGATTTGTTTTTTCCTGCATCTTGTCATCTTGTCATCTTGTCATCTTGTCATCTTGTCATCTTGTCATCTTGTCATCTTGTCATCACAAGATAAATCCCAGAATCTTATAATCACAACATCCTTCAGGCCTGTATTTCATAATCATTAAATCACACCATCCTAAAATCCCGGCATCCCAACATCCGTCACAGGCCGTGACAATCCTGAGATTTTAAGATTCCGTAATCTTATTCAATCTATAAATCCCAGAATCCTTGAATCTTAATATTCTGGATTCATTATCTCCATAATCATGGAATCTTTGAATCCCAGCGCGTCACGATAATCCAATAATCCCGTGATTTATTATGGATATCCTGTAATCTCAAAATCCTAGTGGAAATCATTGAATCCTGACATCCTCTGAAGGCTGATTAGACACAGCTCCACCTCGTGTTGATAAATAATTGATTTTATTAAAATGATTATGGAATCACAGAATCCGAAACAGTATCATGTAATCCTGAGATTCACTCTACATCCCAGGATTACGTGATACACATAGTAAGTTAAGTCCATTGAGCACTCATCAACGTGTAATCTTATACTCCTGTAATCCTCTTTAAGATTACGGAAGCATGTCATCCTGGAATCCTGTTGTGCCGTACATACCTGTTTGCTCTTCTATTGATAATTAATGATTCAAAGATTACTTAATCCCGTAATCCTACGATTTATATCTGCACATCTCAGAATTTTGTAATCTCAGGCGTGCAAGAATCATTTAATCCTGTAATCATAAGATACATATCTGGCATCACATGCTTCTGAAATCCAAAGATGCACAAATCCCTGAATACAGGAATCATCAGATGGTGAGATGGTGAGATGGTGAGATGGTGAGATGGTGAGATGGTGAGATGGTGAGATGGTGAGATGGTG